>NZ_WOVC01000096.1:0-1981 GCF_011378635.1 Methylosinus sp. RM1 | reverse complement strand
CTTGCCGATGTCGATCCCGAGCACGGAAACCTTCGTCTTCATGACCAATCCCTCCGTTCTATCTCCGGCGAGCCTACTACGCCGGAAGGAGGGGCGGGCCATTCCATAAAAGGGCGAACGAACAAACTAACCGCAAAGACTCGCTATGTTCTCTGGGCAAGGGCGGCTGGGCGATGCGAATATGAGGGCTGTAACAAATCGCTTATCGGCGACCTGATCTCGGGCAAGGAAGACAAGAACTACGGCTTTGTCGCGCACGTCGTGGCGGACGACCCAGACGGGCCGAGAGGTGATCCTGTTCGTTCGGAACTCCTTTCTGACGACATCGCGAATCTGATGTTGCTTTGTTATGTGCATCACAAGCTGATCGACGAGGACGACTGGAGGGGGCATCCAGAAGAGCGATTGCTTGCGATGAAGAAGACGCACGAAGACCGCATCGCAATCATAGCCGACATTCACGAAGATCGCGCCACGCACGTCCTGCGCTACGCCGCCAACATCGGCAGTCACGAATCATCCGTCGCCTATGAGCACGTCAGCGCGGCTCTCCTCCCGGAACGGTATCCCGTCAACGGACGCCATACGATCGATATCGAAGTGCGGGGATCTTCGGACCGGGATCACGAGCCAGAGTATTGGGCCAATCAGCGCAAGTCGCTTCGGTATGCCTTCGCCACAAAGGTGCGCGAGCGAATCGAATCGAGAGAGATTCGTCACCTGTCCGTTTTCGGTCTCGCGCCCCAGCCGCTGCTGATAGAGCTTGGCCGATTGCTGGGCGACATCGCTCCGACAACAGTCCACCAACTCCATCGAGAGCCGAAGGGATGGAAATGGCTGGACGGCGGCCCGTCAATCGAATTCGAGATTCGTCGACCCAACGAGGCTGTCTCGCCTCGCGCCGCGCCGATCGCCTTGGTCCTGGCGTTGAGCGCCACCATCATCGACGAGCGGATCGAGGCGGTTCTGGGGGCGGACACGGTTATCTGGTCGATTTCGGCCAAGAATCCGCACAACGACATCATGAAGCGCTCGTCGGACCTGTCCGAATTCCGCCGCCTGATGCGCTCGCTTCTGAACGAGATCAAAGCTAGGCACGGTGAGGATGCGAAGATCAATGTCTTTCCGGCCATTCCAGTTTCTGCGGCGATTGAGGTGGGCCGCGTTTGGATGCCGAAAGCCGATCTGCCTCTCGTCGTCTACGACCAAAACAACCGCTTGGGCGGCTTCGAAATGGCGCTCGAAATCGACGAATCGGCGTAGGATCGTTGCCAGCCCACAGTAGCTGGATGCGTGGGCTGGATTCGTCGGCGCGCCTTCCGCCATTGGCGGACTGACGGATCGGGACGCCGGCGGCTCCTACCGTCGCCGCCGTCGATAGGCGGCGATCTGGACGACGATGATCGCCTCGGTCACGACGCCGAGGAACTGGCCGTATACGATGACGCGATCCGCCGTCAGGACGCCGTAGGTCGTCCAGCAGGCGTAGGAGAGCAGGCCGATCGCGTGGTTGAGCGTGGAGACGCCGTCCGTCGATTTGCGGCTGTGGTTCGTGAGGATCTGGCTCGGCAGGCCGACGATCTTGACGAGGAGGCTGGACACCACGGTCATGGCCCCGATGATTTCGACGATCCATTCATGGGGCATGGAGGTTTCTCCACGGTCGGCGCGCCTCGTTCCGCGCGGATCGCTACAGGCGCCCGGAAGGCGCTTCCGACGGGATTTCCCATTGGATCGATGCGGCGGGCCGGTCCGAGGTCTCGGCGATATCGTGGGCTTGCAGGGGCAGAGCGAAGGGGATCGATCCGCCGAAGCCGCCATCGGGCAGCATCGCGCCGCCGCTGATGCTGTGGGAGCCGAGATCCTCCAATGATCGTGTCCCAGAGCGTGGTGTAGCTGGATCGAGGCCGACACCGGGATTTCCGGCTATGGCCGGAATGGTCAGGCGGTCACGGCGGACAGCTTGACGATCGGATCATCG
>NZ_WOVC01000095.1:0-2077 GCF_011378635.1 Methylosinus sp. RM1 | reverse complement strand
GAGTAGGAATTTGCAAGGCTACGTCGCCTTGGCCACAGAACGGCTACCGCAATGCCCCGTTGATCAACCGCGCGAGCCGAGCCCTGCGAGCGCCACCTGCTGCTCTGCGATCCCCTTTGCATCGGTCTGGTAGGCTCCAGTCAGCGCGAACGGCCCGGCTCCATCGCCGATCGGCGCGACATAGACGTGCTGCTCCGCAAGCCGCTCGCTCTCGCGCACCCAGGCCGCCGGATCCTCGACAGCCGCCGCTGTCGCATTGCGAGACGGCAGGGTGGCCGCGAGCGCCTCGACATGATTTTCCAGGCTAAGCGGTCGGCCGCAGCTCGCGCGGCAAGGGGAAGAAGACGCTCTCGTCCGCCGTCGACACCGTCTCGATTTGGAGCTCGAAGCGCTCCGCGACGGCGTCGATGATGTCGTCGACGAGAATCTCCGGGGCCGAGGCTCCCGCCGTGATCCCGAGCGAGGCGATCGAGGACAACATCCCCCATTCGACGTCGTCCGCGTGCATGACGAGCCGGGCGAGTTTGCAGCCGGCGCGTTCGGCCGTTTCCCTCAATCTTCTGGAGTTGGATGAGTTGGAGGAGCCGATCACGAGCATGGCGTCGACGGTAGGAGCGATGCGCTTGACCGCTTCTTGCCGGTTGGTGGTCGCATAGCAGATATCCTCGCGCGGCGGTCCGACGATTGCGGGAAAGCGCCGCGTCAGCGCCTCGACGATCGCGCGTGTGTCGTCGACCGACAGGGTCGTGGAGGTGGCGTAGGCGAGACGCGCCTCGTCCCTCGGCCTCAGATTCTCGACGTCTGCCAAGGTTTGGACCAGAAGGATGGCGCCGCTCGGCAATTGCCCGAGCACGCCGACCACTTCTTGATCCGGCTTGCCGATGTTGCCGATCAAAACGATCTGGCGGCCTTGCGCGTAATGCCGCTCGGCCTCCCGATGCACCTTGGTCACCAGAGGACAAGCCGCGTCGATAGCGAAGAGCTGGCGCGCCTCGGCTTCTTCGACGACAGCCTTGGGAACGCCATGCGCCGAGAAGATCACCGGCCTCGATGGATCGGCGATCTCGTCGAGCTCCTCGACGAAAACCACGCCTTTGGCCTCCAACGTCGCGACGACATATTTATTATGAACAATCTCGTGACGGACATAGATCGGCGCACCATGCCGCCGTAGCGCCTCCTCCACCGTGTCTATGGCGCGCACGACCCCGGCGCAGAACCCTCGCGGAGCGCACAGAACGACGCGCAGCTTCGGCTTGATCGTCGCGCGAGGCTGTGGCCGTTCCACCGCAGCGATCCGACCGGAACGGTCGATTGCGTCGGGGGCGCTGCGAAGATCGAGAGCGTCGCCGATCGCCGAGGCGGCGCGGCTTCTCGGCGAAGTGGTGTCGACGGTCATGTCAGGAACTCCGGGGGGCGTCCCGAGGCCGCGCGGTCTGGCGTGCGTCACGGGGAAATGCGAATCTGCGGCAAAACGCAAAAATGACGTATCAATATTGGCTAACGCGTCGTTTTTTCGTATAGCAATTATGTCGGGCGCTTCTGCCCGGCGACCTGGAGTGTGACAATGAGCATCAAGCTCACGGTGACACTTCGGTGGGGGAAATGGAGACTAGCCCTCTCCATTTCCTTCTAGTCCGAAGGGGTGGGGTGGGGCGAAAGCCTCATCCCACTTCTGAGGAAGATACGCCGGCCTCGGGGAAAATCAATGACGAATGAGGAGCTCATCGCGCTGAGGAAACGACTTGGCCTGACGCAGGTCGAGATGGCCGACCGCATGGGGCTCTCCACGCGCGCCTTACAGGTGATCGAGGCCGGCGAATCGCTTCGTGGGCTGCACATCGCGGCCGCCGAGAGGGTCGCGCTGGCGGTCGCCGTCGAGCGCGGAGACCCTATGCTCGCGCCGGTCGACGTCAGACGGGAGGCGCTGGCGCTGGCGCGACTGGTGACGGGCTGAGCCGCTAAACCCAGGCCTGCGGTCGAGCGCTCTGGGGTGCGACGGATGTGGGTTAGCTTTTCCGCGAAGCGGAACTTTGCGCGCCGCGGCCAATGGAGATGATCCTCTCGCGTTCACGAA
>NZ_WOVC01000068.1:0-9420 GCF_011378635.1 Methylosinus sp. RM1 | reverse complement strand
GAGAATCGCCGGTGGCCGCCGCAAGCCGCTCGCTCGCTACGGCGCTATGAAAAGCGCGCGTCGCAAGCGGCTTGCTCCCGAGCTGCTACACCACCGGTGGGGGCACGACCCCGGAAGTGGGCCGCTCCCGACTCGATAAGGGTCAAGCCGCAGAGAGGCGAACGTGAAACTTGCTCCCCGTCGCCTCGGCGAAACGCAAAAGAGTCTTCGTGCTCGGCAACGGTTGCCCGCTCTCCAGCCGAGCGATAGCCGACTGGCTCGTGCCCATGCGTGTCGCCAATTCGGCCTGAGAGAGGCCGGCACGAAGGCGAGCTTTGACCAGCTCTGTGGAAATCTCGAATTCGGGAGCGAGCGCGTCGTATTCGGCCTTGACCGCGGGGTTGGCCATAAGGCGAGCTTTGATCTTTTCGAATGGAATCGTCATGTCACCTCCTTTGCCCGACGTAACGCAAGCTCGATTTCGGCGCGTGGCGTTTTTTGGGTCTTCTTCACAAAGGCCCTGAGCACCACGACCTTGCGCCGACCGTCGTGACGTAAAGCGCTCGGGCTATTCCGTCTCGGCCCGTTAGG
The DNA here is from genome assembly GCF_011378635.1 of Methylosinus sp. RM1. Taxonomy (NCBI): domain Bacteria; kingdom Pseudomonadati; phylum Pseudomonadota; class Alphaproteobacteria; order Hyphomicrobiales; family Methylocystaceae; genus Methylosinus; species Methylosinus sp. RM1. Next base: position 8,850 of record NZ_WOVC01000068.1, on the reverse strand, counting down.
CGTAATTCCCACAGTTTCCCTTCTAGGTGCTTTACGTGTGGCTCGCTCAGACTTTCGAGACCGGCCGAGTTTATACGCTCGGCAAGCCGGAGAAACCGCGCCCTGCATGTCCGCCGGAAGGGCGGCGGTTTCCGCGACGACTGTCTCGTTCAGGATTTCGACGCGCCAAGCCATGATCGCTATCATCTCATTTTTGAGATGATGGAAAGATCCTTCGAAAAATGCGCGGAGAGCCGGAGGCGCTGGTTGGTTCCGTGAGCAGCTTCCCGGAAACCAGCCAGGACCGGCGCGTCCACTTTGGGCCTGGATATCGGAAGCGTATGAGGCCGCCTGGCCAGCATCGGATCCACAGCCCGCAAACAAATCCTGTGTATCCGCGGGCGCAATCTATTGCGGAAGATATGCGAGGGGGACCACAGATGGACGAGATCGTAGACGGTCGACACGGCGGAGCGGTCATGCCCGAGCGTCGTGCTTTTTAGCAACCGAGTGACAGAGACTCGAAATGTCGCGACGGACGAAAGCCGAGAACCCTTCACCGCGCAAGGAGGCGAGCAAGGTCGTCCGAAAGAAGAAGGCCGCCGCCGTGCTCGAACGCAAACCCGCTCTCGGTTGGCGCACGAGCGACGAGGACGAGATCGATCTGCGGCGCTGGCGGGGCAGCACCGAAATCCTCGATGTCGTCGCGCGCGATTCGAGTCAGGAATTTTTCGGTGATTTCCGGGTCCGCTCGACGAGCGGAGCCGATTACGAGGTGGAGATAAGAAGCCTCGACGGCCTCACGAATTCCTGCAGCTGCATCGACCACCGGGTCAATGCACTCGGGACCTGCAAGCACATCGAGGGCGCGCTGGCGGCACTTCGGCATAGAAGGGCCCGGGCTTTTCGCGCGGCAGGGGCGCAAGGCAGCCCGAGGATCGAGATATTTCTGGATCGTCGTGGCGAGGCGACGCCGACGATCGCCTGGCCGGAGACAGCCGAGACGAAATCGCTGGCGAAGGCGCGCGAATGGCTGCGCCCGTGGCTCGACGAGGACGGGGCGATCGCAGCATCGCCGCAGCGGATCGAGGAGCTGGCGGCGGCCCTGGCGAAGGCGCCGCCCGCCATGCACCAGGCCATCCGAATCTCCCGCCAATTCGCTCCCTGGCTGGAGCGGGCGCGGCGCCGGCGCGAACGGCTCGAAGCGGCCGCCGCCTTCTCCGCCGATGTTGCCGCCGGCCGCGCGACGCTCGACGTCCTGACCCATCCGCTGTTGCCGTATCAGCGCGAGGGAGCGATGCATCTCGCTTTCGGCGAGCGCGCTCTGCTCGCCGACGACATGGGGCTCGGCAAGACCATCCAGGCCATCGCCGGCTGCGAACTGCTGGCGCGGCGCAAAGGCGTCGAGAGGATCCTCGTCGTTTGCCCGGCGTCGCTGAAGGCGGAATGGGAAGAGCAGATCGCCCGCTTCAGCGCCCGCACGACCAGGCTCGTGTTCGGACCGCGCGCCCAGCGCCTCGCGACCTATCGCGCGCCGGCCTTCTTCACCATCGTCAACTATGAGCAGGTGCTGAGCGACGCCCCCGACATCAACGAAATATTGAAGCCGGACATCGTCGTGCTCGACGAGGCGCAGCGCATCAAGAACTGGCCGACGAAAACGGCGCGCCGCGTGAAGTCGCTCCGCTCGCCTTACGCCTTCGTGCTGACCGGCACGCCGATCGAGAACCGGATCGACGAGCTCTATTCGATCGTCCAATATCTCGATCCGGAGCTGCTCGGCCCGCTGTTCCGTTTCAACCGCGAGTTCTACGAGCTCGACGAGCGCGGACGTCCGATCGAGTACAAGAATCTGGCTGCGCTGCGCGAGCGCATCGCTCCGCTGATGCTGCGCCGGCGAAAGGCCGACGTCGAGAAGGAGCTGCCCGGCCGCACGGTCAAGACTTACTTCGTTCCTATGGCGGAAGAGCAGAAGCTTCGTTACGAGGACTACCGCCAGCCCGCGGCGCTATTGATCGCCAAGGCGCAGCGGCGTCCGCTGCGGCAGGAGGAGTTCGATCGACTCCAGCAATTGCTCGCCTGCATGCGCATGGTTTGCGATACGCCGGCGATTCTCGATCCGAGTTGCCGCATCAGCCCCAAGCTCGAGGAGCTGGAGAAAATCCTCGCCGATCTTCTCGATGAGCCGGATCGGAAAGTCATCATCTTTTCCGAATGGGAGCGGATGCTGACGATGGTGCGCGAGCTCGCGGGCGAGATGGGCGTCGAAGTCGCCTGGCACACCGGCTCGCTGCCGCAGGAGCGCCGTCGCGCAGAAATCAACCGGTTCAAGCGCGACCCCGCCTGCCGGCTGTTCCTGTCGACCGACAGCGGCAGCGTCGGGCTGAACCTGCAGGTCGCGAGCGCCGTCGTGAACGTCGACCTGCCCTGGAATCCGGCGAAGCTCGAGCAGCGCATCGCCAGAGCCTGGCGCAAAAATCAGCCCCGCTCGGTAGCGGTCGTCAATCTCGTCACGGAAGGCAGCATCGAGCATAGCATTCTTCACTTGCTCGGCCAGAAGCAGGCCCTCGCCGATGGCGTGCTCGACGGCGCCGGCGACGTTTCGGCGTTGAAAATGCCGTCCGGGCGCGGCGCTTTCATCGAGCGCATGCAAGCGGTGATGGGCGAGCCTTCGCACCGTGGACCGCGGATGGCTTCGGCGCAGGACGCATTCGTCGGGGATCTCGTCGAGCGTCTGGGCGAAAAGGCCTTGCTCGTCGAAGAGCGCCGCGGCGCCGACGGGAGGCCGCATCTGCTCGTCGTTCTCGACGCGGGTAACGAGGAATTGGCGGCCGAAGCCGCGCGCGCGGCGGAAGCCGACGCCTTCACCGCAGAATTCGTGGACGCGGCCGCATGGCGCGCCATGCGGCGCTTGGCCGCCGCGGGTCTGCTTCAATTCGCCTTCGAAGCGCGGGAGCTCCATCGAGCGCGCGGTCTGCCTGCGGAATCGCCCGTCGCCGCGAGCGCTGGGCCCCGAGAGGCCGAAGCCATGGCCGAGGCCCGATCGCGCGCTGCGGATGGCGAAGACCTTGGCCGACGGCGGGTTTCCGGAGGAGGCGCCCGCGCTGCTCGCCAAATCGCTGCGCGCCATGGCGACGGCGTTGCTGGCGACGCGGGGAGAGGCGCCCGTCCACGGCCAGAGCGCCGCCGACAGCGACATCCGCCGCTTGGTCGATTGCGGGGCGCTGCCGTCGGAAGCCATGGCCCTTCTCGAAGAGATGCAATCGCTTTCGAGTGGCGCCGCGATCGACGGCGTGGCGCCGGCTCTCGCCGGGGCGGCGCGAATCCTCACGGCGATCACGCGCAACGAACCGCGTCTGACCACGCAAACGGTGTAGTCGTAGCGGCGCGAACGTCGGATCGGGAGCAGGTTTCGCTGACGGAACGATCGACCGCCGTCCGGGCGCTGCGCTTTTGCAAACTCCGACGAAAAAGGCCTCCATCGGCGAACTCGCATTATTCTGCGAGCGCGTACGCCACAATAAGAAAAAGTGGTAGCGGCTTGGTGGCGGAATCGGCGGCGCGCCATCTAGCAATATATTGATTATATTGCAATATTTATGAATTGGTAGCGGAGGAGGGAACCGCTACCAATTGCCACGTAACATATTGATTCTACCGAATAACCCTATCCGGCAACCGCGCCGTCCAATGGTGACACTGATACATCATGGTGGCGCCTGGACGCAAGGATCGTGGACCATCGGCGTGGCGATCCGCAGGTCGGCGGCGTCGATCTCCGCCTCACGTTCGCCGCCCTCGGCCGAGACAAGCAGAAGCTCGCCTGCTATAGGCTGCCGCGCCGAACACATTGCCGAGCAAGCTCGATATCCGTCATGTATTTGTCCATCGCCACCACGCATGCGCCGGCCACCGATCTCGGCTTTCTGCTGATGAAGCATCCCGATCGCGCCCATGACCTCGAGCTGTCCTTCGGACGCGGAACCGTGTTTTTCCCCCAGGCCGATACGGAGCGCTGCGAGGCGGCGCTGATCCTCGACCTCGATCCGGTCGCTCTCGTGCGCGGCCGCGGCCGCGCCGAAGGGGTCGCGGATCAATATGTCAACGACCGTCCCTATGCGGCGTCGTCCTTCCTCTCGGTCGCCCTCAACAAAGCGTTCCGCACGGCGATGACCGGCGTCTCGCGTGAGCGGCCGGAGCTCGCGGCGACGGCGATCCCGCTCGAGATCGTCGTCGCGCCTTTGCCCGCGCCGCGCGATGGCGATTTGCTGGATCGCCTTTTCGGGCCGCTCGGCTGGACCGTGGAGGCGCGCCGAATCGAGGGAGCCGACGGCCCCTCGCGCTATGTCGAGCTGCGGCTCGCGGGGACGCTGCGCCTCGCCGATGCGCTCGGCCATCTCTATGTGCTGATCCCGGCGATGGACGCCGACAAGCATTATTGGGTCGGCGACGACGAGGTGGAGAAGCTCGTCGCCAAAGGCGGCGCTTGGCTCGCCGCGCACCCCGAGCGCGAGACGATCGCGCGGCGCTTTTTGAAGAACCGCCGCAGCCTCGCGCGCGCCGCCCTCGCGCGTCTCGCGCCGGACACCGAGGCTGAGGAGGGTCCAGAGGACGAAAAGGCGCCGCCGCGCGAGGAGGCGCTCGAGGCGCCGCTGCGTCTGCACGATCGGCGGCTCGACGCTGTCGTCGGTCTATTGAAGGAAGCGGGCGCGCGCAGCGTCGCCGATCTCGGCTGCGGAGAAGGCCGGCTGCTGCAACGGCTGGTCAAGGAGCGCGGCTTCGAGCGGATCATCGGTCTCGACGCCTCCACCCGCGCGTCGGAGCGCGCCAGGGAGCGCCTGAAGCTCGATCGCGCCGGCGGCCCCTCCATGGAGCGCGTGAGCCTGCTGCATGGCGCGCTCACCTATCGCGACGCGCGCTGGGCCGACGTCGACGCCGTCGCCCTCGTCGAGGTGATCGAGCATCTCGACGCTGACCGTCTGCCGACTTTGGTCGAGATCGTCTTCGGCGCAGCGCATCCGAAGACCGTGATCGTGACGACGCCGAACGCCGAATATAACGCTTTGTTCGATTCTCTGCCCGCCGGCGCCTTCCGTCATCCCGACCATCGCTTCGAATGGACGCGCGCGCAATTTCACGATTGGGCGGAAGCGATCGCCGAACGCCATGGCTATTCGGTCGCCTTTTCCGGCATAGGCGAGGAGCATCCGGACCTCGGCCCGGTCACACAGGTCGCGGTGTTCTCGAGATGAATGCGCCTCTCCCGACCCTCCTGGACATTCCCGATTTCTGCCTCGTCGTGCTCATCGGCGCGACGGGCGCGGGCAAATCGAGCTTCGCGTCGCGCTGGTTCAAGCCGACGGAGGTGATCTCCTCGGATCATTGCCGCGGTCTCGTCTGCGACGACGAGACCGACCAATCCGCCTCCGCCGACGCTTTCGCGCTCGTTGCCGCCATCGCCGAGAAAAGGCTGAAGAACCGCCGCCTCGCGGTGATCGACGCGACCAATGTGCGAGCCGCCGATCGCAAATCCTGGGTCGAGCTCGCGCGCCGCTGGCATGCGCTGCCCGTGGCGATCGTCGTCGATCCGGGCCTCGATGTCTGCATCGAGCGCAACAAGACGCGGCCGGATCGCGATTTCGGACCCGGCGTGCCGCAGCGCATGATTCAGGAGATTCATCGCGGCTCGCGCGGCCTCGCCAATGAGGGCTTTCGGCAGATCTGGAAGCTGTCCTCGGTTGCGGCGATCGAGGCGGCCGTCGTCGAGCGCCGCCCGATGTGGACCGACAAGCGCGACGATGTCGGCCCCTTCGATGTGATCGGCGACGTGCATGGCTGCCTCGACGAATTGCGGCGGCTGCTCGAATCGCTCGGCTATGTCGTCGAGGGCGAAGGCGACGCGGTCGCCGTCTCGGCTCCGCATGGCCGCAAGCTGGTCTTGGTCGGCGATCTCGTCGATCGCGGGCCGGATGTTCCGGGCGTGCTGCGCCTCGCTATGGCGGCGCAGGAGGCAGGCGTCGCCTACGTCGTGCAGGGCAATCATGACCGCAAATTGTCGCGCTGGCTCGAAGGCCGAAAGGTCACGGTCGGCCATGGGCTTCAGGAGTCGATCGATCAGCTCGCCGAGGAGACGGCCGAATTCCGCGAGCGCGTAAAGACTTTCCTCGCGGATCTCCGCAGCCATTATTGGCTCGACGGCGGCAAGCTCGCCGTCGCCCATGCGGGGCTGAAGGAGGAAATGATCGGCCGCGGCTCGCCCGCCGTCCGCGAGTTCGCTCTGTTCGGCGAGACGACGGGCGAGACGGATGAGTTCGGCCTGCCGGTGCGGCTCGATTGGGCGGCGAATTATCGCGGCCGCTCGGCCATCGTCTATGGCCATACGCCGACGCCGGATGCGGAGTGGGTCAACAACACGATCTGTGTCGACACGGGCTGCGTCTTCGGCGGCAAGCTCACGGCGCTGCGCTGGCCGGAGCGGGAGCTCGTCGAGGTTCCGGCGGCGCGCGCCTATTGCGAGCCGGCGCGCCCGCTCGTCCCCGCGCCCGAGACCGCCTTGCAGGCCGAGGCGGATCGGCTGCTCGACCATGCCGACGTGTCGGGACGGCGATGGATCGACACCACGCTGCTACGGCGCATTCCCATTGCCGAGGAGAATTCAGCGGCTGCGCTCGAAGCGATGAGCCGTTTCGCCCTCGCGCCGCAATGGCTCGTCTATCTTCCGCCGACCATGTCGCCGGTGGAGACGAGCGAGCGTGAAGGCTTTCTCGAGCGCCCGGAGGAGGCCTTCGCCTTTTTCCGCGAGCGCGGCCAAAGGGAAGTCGTGCTCGAGGAAAAGCACATGGGCTCGCGCGCCGTCGTCGCGCTCTGCCGCGACGCAGATGTCGCGCGGCGGCGCTTCGGCGTCCTCTCCGGCGAAAGCGGACAGATTTGGACGCGCTCGGGCCGCGCCTTCTTCGCGGATGGCGCCGAATGCGAGGCTTTGCTCGCGCGGCTACGCGCCGCTTGCGACAGCGCCCGCCTCTGGGAGTCGCTCTCGACCGACTGGCTCCTGTTCGATGCGGAGATTATGCCCTGGTCCGCCAAAGCCTCGGCGCTGATCGAGCAGCAATATGCGCCGGTCGCCGCCGCGAGCTACGCCGGGCTCGCGCTCGCCCATGACGCCGCCGCTCGCGGCGTCCCTGTCGAGGCAACGCGCGACCGGCTCGCGATCCGCGCCGAAAAGGCGGCGCGCTATGGCCAGGCATGGAAGCCCTATGTCTGGCTGGTTCGCTCGCTCGACGATCTGCGCATCGCCCCGTTTCATCTGCTGGCGAGCGAGGGCGCCACGCATTTCGACAAGGACCATCTCTGGCACATGTCGATGACCGAGACATTGGCGACGACCGGCGTGCAGAATGTGACGACGACTCGCTGGCGATGCCTCGCACTGGACGACGCCTCGGCCTGCGAGGAGGCGACGCGCTGGTGGGAGGAGCTGACATCGGCGGGCGGCGAAGGCATGGTGGTGAAGCCGCGAGGCTTCATCGCGCGCGGCGCCAAGGGGCCGATCCAGCCGGCGCTGAAGGTGCGCGGGCCGGAATATCTGCGCATCATCTACGGCCCGGAATATGATCTGCCGGAACATCTCACGCGCCTGCGTCAACGCGGGCTCGGCGCCAAAAGGACCAACGCCCTGCGCGAATTCGCGCTCGGTCACGAGGCCCTGACGCGCTTTACTGCCGGCGCGCCCCTGCGCAAGACCCATGAATGCGTCTTCGCCATCCTCGCGCTGGAGAGCGAGCCGATCGATCCGAGGCTCTGAATTACAGGGTTTCCGACGCGGGGGGGGGGGGCAACTCTCATCTCGCTTTGGCTTATGGGTAATGTTGTCCAAGATGCGCCATTTGTAGTCCTTCGCGCGCGGTACGGAAGCGGACTCGGCGTCCTCTTGCAAACGTAAGCTGCACTCCCCATACCCTCACGGACCGACGTTTCCGACCGCTCAGTCCCGTCAATCCCCCGGCGGGCACGGTCGGCGGCAGTCGATACTTCATCCCGTTTCAGGAAATTCACAGAATGACCAAATGCGCTATCTGCGGCAATCAAATATCGAACGACCCTGCCGACCCGCACTGCGACTCGGCCGAGCACATCTTCCCCAATGCGGTCGGCGGTCAGAAAAGCATATCCGGGTTCATTTGCCGCAAATGCAACAGCGAGACCGGCGATACGTGGGACGCAGCGCTTGCCACGTCGATGCAGTCGCTCGGCCTTATGTTCGGCGTCCAGAGAGACCGAGGCGAGATGCCGCCGCTCAAGACCGTTACGACCGAGGGTGAACGCATAACGTTACAAGCCGAAGGCGGCATGACCCTCACCAACCCGGAGTTCAAGAAGACGCAGCGGCCCGACGGCTCGATGGAATACAACATCAAGGCCCGGTCCGTGGACGAAGCGCGCCGGATTCTTGAAGGACTGAAGAAGAAGCACCCTGAGCTAGATGTCGAAACCGCGCTTGCGGATGCGACGGCGGTCGAGAAATATCCCGAGGGGGATTTTCACTTTGCCTTCCAGTTCGGCGGCCCCGAAGGGGGCCGTTCCATGGTCAAGACATGTCTCGCATTTGCGTTCTCGGTGTTGGCTGGCACGAGTGCGACCAGGCGACGGCTTACCTCCGCGATCTGAGCGCGAAGGCCTGCTTCGGATATTTCAGCACCCGCCGACCACAGGCATGGTTCTGAGCTACGCCGAGTATTTCGGCGCGGTGCGGATCGTGGCTTGCCTAGCATTACAGTTGCTTTTTGAGATGGGCTCGCCTTGCTTCGGCTTGGTGCGCTCGTCGCCATAACGACCATGCGATGACGAACTCGGGGCGAATGCGTTTTCGTGCGA
>NZ_WOVC01000007.1:0-190327 GCF_011378635.1 Methylosinus sp. RM1 | reverse complement strand
CTGCAGCAGGAGACGCCGGACGATTATGTGGTGGCGACGGGCGTCACCACCACTGTGCGCGACATGTGCCGCATCGCTTTCGCCCATGCCGGCCTCGACATGGAGGCGCATGTGGTGATCGATCCGAAATTCTACCGCCCGGCGGAGGTCGACATTCTGCTCGGCGACTCGAGCAAGGCGCGCAAGGCGCTGGGCTGGGCGCCCGAGACGTCGCTCGATCAGCTCATCCGCGAAATGGTCGACGCCGATCTCGAGCGACTGAAGCATCAGGCGAGCGCCTGAGGGCGCGCGAGCGTCTATTTGGGGATCGGCGATGGCCGGATCGAAGAGCGAGCAGCGAGACGGCGTGGCTCTGTCCTCGGACAGCCTCGCCGCTTTCGTTTCTACGAAGGGCGCGGAGCTGCAATCGCTGCGCACGCGCGACGGCGTGGATTATCTCTGGAGCGGCGAAGAGATCTGGCCCAAGCATAGTCCGCTGCTGTTTCCCATCGTCGGCCGGCTGGCGCAGGACCGCTATGAGCATCGCGGCGAGAGCTATGCGATGGTCAAGCACGGCTTCGCGCGCGACAGCCTGTTCGAGATCGTCGAGGCCTCGCCGCATTCGGCGCGTTTCGCCTTGCGCGCCAACGACGCGACGCGCGCGGTTTTCCCTTTCGAATTTCTGCTCGAGGTGGAATTCGCCCTCGACGGCGCGCGTCTCGACATTCGCCATGGCGTGACCAATCTCGGCGACGCGGACATGTATTTTTCCGTCGGCGCGCATCCGGCCTTTCGCTGGCCGCTCGGCGACGCAGCCAAGGATCAGAGCCGCATAAATTTCGAGCGCCATGAGCCGGCGCCGATCCGCAAGCTCGCCGGCGGGCTTCTCGGCCGCATGAAGGATTCGCCCGTAGAGGGACGAACGCTGTCGCTGCGGGAGGAGCTGTTCGCCGATGACGCGATCATCTTCGACACTCTGGCGAGCGAGAGCCTCGTCTATTGCTGCGGCAGCGGGCGATCCGTCGCGATCCAATGGGAAGGCTTCCGGCATCTCGGCCTATGGTCCAAGCCGGGCGCGGATTTTCTCTGCATCGAGCCGTGGCATGGCTATGATTCGCCGGTCGGCTTTCGCGGCCCGCTCGAGGAGAAGCCCGGGATCGCCTGCGCGCGTCCGGGCGAGACGCTCGATTTCACGCTGCGCATAGAGGTCGGGTGAAGATCATGGGCGTCGCCAAGCGCCATGCGATAAAGCTGCTTCGCCGCGCGCTCGGTCTTCCGACGGGCGATCTCGACATCGTCGGTCGCCTCGACGGATTCGAGAATGACGTCGTTCACGGCTGGGCCCATTGGCCGAGACAAAGGGGACGCCGCGTGATCGTCGATATTTTCGCAGACGACGTCTTCGTCTGCGAGAGAGCGGCGGATATGCTGCGAGACGATCTCGCCGCCAATGGCATAGGCGACGGCCGCCATGGCTTCGACGTGAAAATCCCTCCGGCGTTTTCGCGCGGAGCAAAGACGCGGATTCGCGTGCGCCCCGTCACGGATGCGCCGCTCGAGCTGACCGCGAGCGACGAGCGCGCGTTTTTTTCGCGCCGCATCGGCCGTGACGACTATCTTCGCGCGACTTTCGCCGAGGCTTTCGACAGTGAGCGAGAGCGCTCCGCGCCAGCCGCGCCGCAGCCGTCGCAGAAGACGGAGCTTCTATTCGCGCCGACACCCGTCTCTTCGCCGCCGCCTATTCTCGGCGAGGCGCTCTGCGCCTATCTCGACCAGAATCGCTACAAATGGGATCTCGCCGATAAATTCGACGCGACCCTCTCGATCGCCGATCGCGAGGCTTTCCTCGCGCATTATGTCGAGTTCTACGGCCGCGCGCGGCGCCCTCTGCGCATCCCGCTCTCGGCGCGCGACATAGAATTTCTCAATGAAGGCCCCACTCCGCAGGAGCGCCTCGCGCCGAGCCGGGCGATGCGCCTTTTCGCCCAGACGCCGGGCGAAGACGCGCGCGACGACGAGCGGCTCGCGGCGATTTTCCGCTGGGCCGCTTTCGGCGCCGCGGCTTTCAATGTCGAGGACTGCCTCATCGCCTCCGCGCATGAGGACGCGCTGCGACATTGCGACGACGCCGATATTCCTTTCCCGCTCTCCACTTTCATGAAGCGTTTTCTCGACGCGCATCCGATGCTGCGCGGCGCGAATGTCGCACGAGAGAGCGAGCGGCGCGCCGCCTATTTCGCCATTCTGCTGTTCGCAGCGCGGGCGCCGCATTATCTGCGCTTCGTTCCGGCCGATTGGCTCGCGGCTTTTCTGTCGCCGCGCGCCGGCGCCGCGCCCTTCGAGGACGAATCCCGCCGCCTCTTCGGCGCCGGCGGCGTCACCATCGCGCGCTGGCGCGCCGCGATCGGCGCGCTCGGCTATGACGACGAAGCGAAGCGCTTTCGCACGCGCACGCCTTCGGGGCATCGCGCGCATTCCGCGGCCCTGCCGGCGCCGGCGGGCGAGACGGTCGATATTCAGCTCATCGGCCCGTTCAGCCGACAGCTCGGCATAGCGGACAGCTGCCGCGCGCTCGCCGCCGCGCTCCAGCAACTCGATTATTCCGTTCGGCTCTGCGACTTCACGCTCGATTATCCCAATCGCATTCGCGCCGACGCCGCGCCTCTGCCGACTTCGCCGGCGCGCGCGAAGATCAATATTCTTCATCTCAATCTCGAAGAGCTGCCGAGCGCCATCGCCTATCTGCCGGATATATGGTCGCAGGGCCGGCTCGTCGGCTTTCCCTATCTCGAAATGCCGACGCCGCATCCGGCGCAAATGCTCGGCCTCGCGCTCGTCGACGAGCTCTGGTCCGCGTCGGATTTCACGACGCAGGCGCTCGCCGGCCATAGGCCCTGCCATACGGTCGGCACATCGGCGCGCCCGGCGCGCAGGCGCGGACGAGGCGCAGCGCGCGCGCGCGTCTACGAGGATATAGCGGGCGCGGATGATTTCGTCTTTCTCGCTTCCTGCGACGCGCTCTCCGGCGCCTTTCGCAAAAATCCGCTCGGGACGATACGCGCCTTTCTCGCAGCCTTTCCGAACGATGCGAAGGTCAAGCTCGTCATCAAGACGCATAGCGTCGACCGCGTGCGGGCGGAGCGCGAGACGAATGTGTGGCGCTCCATTCGCAATATCGTCGCGGAATGCGCGCGCGTCTCGCTCATCGATCGCATTCTCGACGACGACGAGCAGATGGCGCTGATCGAAGGCGCCGATTGCTATGTCTCGCTGCATCGCGCCGAAGGCTTCGGCTATCATATGCTGGAGGCGATGGCGTTGGAGACGCCGGTGATCGCGACCGCCTATTCCGGCAATATGGGTTTTTGCGACGAGCGAACGGCCTTTCTCATTCCCTATCGGCTCATTCCCGTCGGCCCCGGCGAATATCCGCGCACGCGCGGCGATCAGCTGTGGGCGGAGCCGGATTTCACGGCCGCCGTCGACGCGATGCGCGCCGTGTTCGGCGATCGCGATTTGCGGGAGCGCAAGGTCGCGGCGGCTCGCGTGATCGCGGAGACGCAATTTTCGACCGAGGCCTTCGCCCGCCGCATCGACGCGCGCATCGACGAGATATTGTCGCGACGCCGATGAGCGATAGAGCGTTTTCGAGCGAAGTGGGAACCGGTTCGCGTGAGGCTCAATAGCCGCGCGCCGAGCCCGCCGCGGAGCGCGGATCATTGACGCCGATCATCTCGCCGTCTCTGATCTCTATCGCCTCCGATGCGCCGAAAGGCGCGTGATCCTCGATTTTATGTCCCATCGCCTCGAGCCGCCGGCGCGTCTCCTCCGAGAGCGCGCCCGGCTCGGCCAGCACGACATCCGGCAGCCATTGATGATGAAGGCGCGGCGCGGCCACCGCCTGCGCCAGCGACATATGATGATCGATCACATTGAGCGCCGTCTGCAGCGTCACCGAAATGATGCGCGGCCCATTGGGGCTGCCGAGAACCAGCGCGACCTTGCCGTCCTTCATCACAATGGTCGGCGACATGGAGGAGAGCGGCCTTTTGCCGGGCGCGATGGCGTTGGCGCTTCCCTGCACCAGGCCGAAGCCATTGGCGGCGCCGGGCGCGGCGGAGAAATCATCCATCTCGTCATTGAGCAGCACGCCCGTCTCCGGCGCCATGACCTGCGCGCCGAAATAGCCGTTGAGCGTATAGGTGACGGAGACCGCGCCGCCCTCGCCGTCGACGATGGAATAATGCGTCGTCTCCAAGCGCTCGCGCGGCGCGGCGCCTTGCGCGAGATCGGTGGAGCGCGTCGCATGATCGGCGGCGATCTTCGCGCGCTGCGCCTCCGCATAGGATCGCGCGGTGAGACGCGCGACCGGATTGCTCACGAAGTCGGGATCGCCGAGCGAATTGTTGCGATCGAAGAAGGCGCGACGTTCCGCCTCGATGAGAAGATGCGAGGATTGCGGCGTGTGAAAGCCGAGCGCGGCGAGATCATAGCCCTCGAGAATGGTCAATATTTCGCACAGCGCGACGCCGCCGGAGCTCGGCGGCGCGGAGGAATAGACATCATAGCCACGATAGGCGCAATGAATCGGCGAGCGCTCCATGACGTCATAGAGCGCGAAATCCTGCGCCGCGATCACGCCCTTTTCCGCCTGCGCGGCGCGCTCGATCGCCTGCGGAATGCGCCCTTCATAAAAGGCGCGCGGCCCCTGCGCCGCGATCTCGCGCAACAAACGCGCGAGGTCGCTCTGAATCAGCCGATCGCCGGCCTGCAAAGGCGAGCCGTCCGCGCGGGAAAAGATTTTCGCGGCGGCGGGACTGTCCTTCAGCCGCGTCGCCGCGCGAATGAGACGAATGTCGGCCTCGTCGAGAACAAAGCCGCGCTCGGCGAGCGCGATCGCCGGCGCGATGATTTTCTCGCGCGGCAGGCGGCCGTATTTGGCGTGGGCGGTCTCCAGCCCCATCACCGTTCCGGGAACCGCCACGGCGCGATAGCCGATGCGGCTCGCCTGCGGATCGACCGCGCCTTTCGCGTCGAGAAACATTTCGGCGGTCGCCGCCATGGGCGCCGTCTCGCGAAAATCGAGAAAGCGCTCGCCCTGCCCCGGCAGATGCGCCAGCAGAAAGCCGCCGCCGCCGAGATTGCCGCAGCAAGGATAGGCGACGGCGAGCGCATAGCCGACGGCGGCGGCGGCGTCGATGGCGTTGCCGCCCGCCTTCAATATGTCGAGCCCTATGTCGCTGGCCAGATGATGCTCGCTCACCACCATGCCGCGCCGCCCGCTCGCGACGGGCTCGGCGGCGGCGGCGAAGGCGAGAAGGGAGAAGCCGAGAGCAAGAATAGATCGCATTCGCGCATCGCTCATTTTTCGCTGCCTATTCCCGCCGGCGGGCCGATGAGCACGTAGCCGCGGCTGCGTCCTTCATTGCCGGCGTCGATCGTGCTCATCGCGTCGAAGAGCTCCGCGGCCGCGACCCATACGGGCGGATATTTGTAGCGCGCGACATCGAGCAGCAGGAAGCGATCCGTCTTGGCGTCATAGGCGGCGAGCGGCGAAATGTGCCCGCTGCGCGTCTGGCCGAGCGCGGCGCGCTGATAATTGACGACGACATGCCGCCGCTTGCGCGAGAGCTGCTCGATCGCGCTGGCGCGAAACTCCGCGAGCGAGCTCTGCGCCGCATGAGTGACCTTCGCCTCGAGGCCGAAGCTGGCGACGAGGCCGCCGAACTCGTCGAGCGTCATGCCCCGGCGCAGAATGCTCTCCTGCTTCACCACCGCCTCGGTCCTCTCGCTGAACAGATTGTCCTGCGAGAAGCTCCCCTGCCCCTCGCCGCCGGCGGGCGCGGGAATGTCGAGCGCATTGAGCAGCATCGCCAGAGTGGCGACGCCGCAGAAGGAGCCGTTCTTCTGCGTGACGAATTCCGAGGAGAGCGGCCAATAGGCCTCGCGCGCCTCCGATTCGAGAAACCATTCGCGCCCCTGCGCGCTGCGCAGATCGACGAGATTATCGGAAAGCGGCAGCCGCTCCGCCAGCGCCGGCGAGACCGCGGCGGCGATCGCGCAAAAGAGAAGCGCGAGAACAGCGGCCGAGCGCCGCCGCGAGATCGACGTCTTCGTCATTTCGTCCTCGGGAAGGCGCGCGGTCGCGATAGACGGCCACGCTGCGACAGATTAGCGGCGCGCGAGGCGCCATGCAATTTTTGACCCGCGAAGGCGGCTTTATTGCGCCTCGAGCGCGGCCAATAGGCTCGCCTGATCCGGCGCCGCGGCGACGCGCACATTGGCGCAGCCGGCGGCGCGCAGCACGCGCGCGACATCTTCCGACAGCGCGAAATGCGTGACGCGCGCGCGAAGCGTGGCCGGGGCGCCGGCCGCATCCGCCAGAGCGAGGAAAATCGATGCGCTGCGCGCCGAATAATGCAGCGCGGCCTCCATTTCGCCGGCCGCCAGAGCGGCGCGGGCCTCTTCCCCGAGAGAGGAGGCGGCGCGCGCCTCATAGGTCTCGACCACTGTCGCCGCATGGCCGCGCGCGCGCAAAAAGCTTTCGAGATCGTCCTTGCGATCATGGCCGGCGAGATAGAGAAAACGCGCCGGCGCCGCAAAGCGCGCGCCGAGCAGAAGCGTCAGCGCCGCCACATCGGGCGCGCTCGCCTCCACCTGCGCGCCGCGCGCGGAAAGCGCCTGCGCCGTCTTGCCGCCGACGACGAAAAACGGCGCGCTCGAGGCCGCGAGCCCTTCGACGAATTGAATCGCGCAGGCGCTGGTCGCCAGAACCGCGTCGAACGTCTCGGCTGGAATCGGCGCGCCCGTGGCGGCGATCTCCAGAACCGGCGCGATCAGCGGCGCAAAGCCGCGCCGCCGCAATTCTTCCGCCGTGCGCTCGGCGTCCTCTCTCGCCCGCGTGACGAGAACCCGCCTCATGTGAGACCCGCGACTCCATTGGGCAGGCGCAGCAAAATCTCATTGGCGGCGGCGTCGCCGATCAGCGCCGCATCCATGGACGGCCCGCGCCGGCGCGCCTCATAAACCGCAGAGCCATCCGCCCGCAGCGCCATGCCGTGGAATTCGATCTCCTCGCCGATGATCTTGTCGCCGATGATCTTGGCATGGGCGGCGATGGGCGTGCGGCAGGAACCGTCCAGCACGGTGAGAAAGGCGCGCTCGGCGGCGAGCGCGGCGGCGGTCGCCGGATCGAGAATGGCGGCCAGAGCCTCGCGGACACGCGCATCGCCGGCGCGCTTGGTGACGGCTATGGCGCCCTGCCCGGCGGCAGGAAGAAAATCCTCTATCGGCAGAATGGCGGTGGCGTGGCGCTCGAGGCCGAGCCGCTTGAGCCCGGCGAGCGCCAGCAGCGTGCCGTCCACCTCGCCGCTCTCCACCTTGCGCAGCCTGGTCTCGACATTGCCGCGCAGCAGCACGATGGAGACATCCGGCCGCAGCCGCTTCACCTGCGCGCCGCGCCGCAGCGAGGCCGTGCCCACCACCGCGCCCTCGGGCAGCGCGTCCAGCGTCGCGCCATTGCGGCCGATCCAGGCGTCGCGCACATCCTCGCGCGGCAGATATCCGGCGATGGCGATTTCCGGCGGCAGATGCGTCGGCAAATCCTTGGAGGAATGCACGGCGAGATCGATGCGCCCCTCGATGAGGGCGACGTCCAACTCCTTGGTGAACAGCCCTTTGCCGCCCGATTCCGAGAGCGGCCGGTCCTGGATCATGTCTCCCGTGGTGCGGATGACCTCGATCGGCAGCGTCTCCGCCTCGAGGCCGAGCGCCGCGGCCAGCAAGGCCCGCAGCTGCCGCGTCTGCGCCAGAGCGAGAGGGCTGCCGCGTGTGCCGATGCGCAGGGGTGTGGTGGTCATAGCCTCATCCGCCGTGGAATTGTCGCGGCGGACTATAGGGAAAAGCCGCCGGGCTACAAGCGGGCGGGAGGCGGACGAGTGGGCCAAGTGGAATTTTGGCGATGCGCCCAAAAGTGGCCCTTCCTAATGTTGCACGTAATCGTACTTGAAAATGGCATAGCCCCAGCACCAGTTCTCATGACGAGGCTCAATCTGAGTCTTACTTAGTATTATCCTCCACCCTGCTCGACCAGCCTTACCTCCCCACGTCATAAGCCTATCAAGCATATCCTTGTTGCTACTCTCACCACACCCTTCCGTGTATACAAAAACATATCCAGAAACAGCCCTTTTGTCTGCTCTTTTCATCAAATCGCCATACATTTCAATTTTGCAGATATCTTCATCTATTTTTTCGTCCCTTGACACTACTCTCTTAATCTCGATGAAAGAAAACGCTTCCAGGAGTACATCGGCTATGCAAATGTCGGGGCGAATCCGGCCCTTATCTCGAATAGCACTATCGCAATCTAATCCCAGAATGCCAGATAGGCTTCTCTCTACAAAAATCCTATGACGCGCACCGGAAAGCCTAGCTGCTATGTGGGCCTGCAAGTACAACTCGGGTATATATAGAAGTGCATTTTGAGAAGCATGGGTCAGCGCGCCGTGAAATTTGTTGATGTCGTAGTACGACTCTACCGCATCCCTCGCGCCCATTCGGATCAGCCGCCCAAGGTTTTTGCGCATATCAAAATCCCTCATCAAATCTGCTTTACGCGGTTGTGAGCAAGACAATTGCATCTGTCAAGCGATGACTTGTGCCTCGACGAGATAACTTGATGGTGGCGCATCGGCACTTTGCTCGGCGGCGACAAAGATATGGCAGGTCGGCGTCGAGGTGATCGGGAACAAGCACGTCGCCGGCCGGGCGCGGGACGCGGAATCCGACAGCGACGGGTCGCGGCTTGCGGCCCTCGATCGCGGCCGCCTCGGCTTCGTGCGACCACAAGAACGGATAGCGGATGACGGCGGCCAAGCGCCGGGGCGCGCTCGCGCGCTCTGAATTGTTTCCTATCTAAAGCTCTGCAGATCGACATCCGCCGCCGCGCGGCAAAGGCGCCGCCGCCGGCGTCGCGCGCCCGGAAAAACCTGCAAATCGGCGCGAACTTAACCGCGCCTTAACTGCGATCGCATACACCAAAATCCAGCGCGGCGAGTCGAATGAGCGTCCCCGCGCGAGGCGTGCATCTCATGTTCCCCACCGAATTTCAGCGTCTCGTTCTCCCGCGTCTCGCCGTTCCGCTGCTCGGCGGATTGCTGCTCGCCGCGGCCCAGGGCGGCGCCCGCGCCGTCGAAGCGCCGAAGAATGTCTATTTGATTTCCGGCCACGAAGGCTATGGCGTCGTCGAATGCATCACGCAGAAGAAAGATTGCGGGAAGATCGTCGCCGACAGCTGGTGCGAGTCGCACGGCCACGGCCCCGCGGTGGCCTTCGGCCGCGCCGACGACGTGACCTCCGCGATCGGTCCGGCCTCGGCGCGCCGGCCGCTGACGGCAGAGGCCGCCGTCGTCTCTTGCCAGGACTGACGCGGCAAGAATCGCCGCCGTCGCCGCGACCGGGAGCGGGCGGGCGCAGGCCCGCCGGCCGCTCATTTCTTCAGAAATTCGCCGCATTGCGCGACATCGCCCGCGCCCCAGGGCTGAATCGGCACGCCGGAGGTGGAATTCTCCGGCGAGCCTTCGATCAGCCGGTCGGAATAGGCCATATAGACCAGCGCATTGCGCTTGGCGTCGCAGCCGCGCACGATATGCAGCCGCTTCCACAGCGCCGAGCGGCGCTCGCTGAACACTTCGTCGCCTTGGCCGAATTTGTCCTTGAATTTCACCGGCCCGTATTGGCGGCAGGAGAGCGACACGTCGGAGGTCTGCTCCGCCACGCCGAACATTCCCGCGACGCCGCCCTTCTCATGCACCGTGTAATAGCAGGCGATTCCGTCGACATCGGGGTCGTCGAGCACATAGGTCGCCAGCTTGTCGTTGGGGGTCAGCAGCTTGAAGTCCGTGGACTTGCGGAAAATGAGGTCCGGCCCGTCGGCGCGGGCGGGCGCCGCGCCCGCAATGGCGAAAAGCCCCGTGGCGAGGAGAGCGGACAGGACGAATTTGGACGGCTTCATAAGTGCGTTCCTCCAGAGCGCCGGGAAATTCCCTCGACAAATGTCGTGATGCGCCTTGTTCGCGACAAGAAGCTCGCGACAATCGCGAGCCGATTGATCGGGCGGGCGATATGCCCGATATGGTCTCGAGCTCGACGGTTTCGGATTCGCCGGCCTCCGGCGCCCCGCTTTTCGAATCGCGTGATATAGGACCAATGTCGGCGAAACATATCACCAACGGGACGCCTTCGCGGAAGGGGCCTTTGCCGCGGAAGGGGCCTTTGCGCCGCCTCTCGGGCGCGCTGGTCGCGCTCGCCATGCTGCTCTCCTCGCAGGCGATGGCGCAATCGGCCTATTGCGACAATCTGCGCGCGCAGATCGCCGCCGCCGGCAATAGCGCCGGCTCGGCCCGCTATCGCGCCGCCGCGGCGACCCAGCAGAAAGAGATCGACCGCACCGTCGCCTATGGGCGTTCCATCGGCTGCGATCGGCAGCAATTCCTCTTTTTCGGCAATGCGCCGCCGCCGCAATGCGGCGCGATCAACAGCCGCGTCGCGCAGATGCGCGCCAATCTCGCCTCGCTCCATCAGGGGTCCGGCGAGGGCCAGCGGCAGGCGCTGCAGGCGCGTTTCGATCAGCAGTGCCGGCAGCAGCCGGTGCGCGTCGCCTCGCGCCAGCGCAATATTTTCGAGGAGCTGTTCGGCGCCCAGGAGGAGGAGCCGACGCCCGTCCGCGAGCTCCCCATGTCGCCGCAGGATCGCGACTTGGACGAGAATGGCGCGCCGTTCGCGCGCGGCGGCTCCATGGCGGTCTGCGTGCGCGCCTGCGACGGCGGCTTTTTCCCGGTGAGCTATTCGGCGCGGCGCGCCAATCTCGCCGATCTCGCCGAGCTGTGCCGAACGCAATGTCCCAATCTCGAAGTGGCGCTCTACACACGCTCGCCCTCGCGCGACATGGAGACCGCCGTGTCGATGGACGGCGAAGCCTATGCCGACCATCCCAATGCGCTGAAATACACCAAGAGCTATGATCCGACCTGCTCCTGCCGGCCGCCCGGCCGCAGCTGGGCGGAAACGCTCGCCGAGGCCGAGCGGCTGCTGGCCGAGCGCAACAAGGACGATCTCGTCGTCTCGGCGGAAAAGGCGGAGGAGATGTCGCGGCCGGTCATCGCGCGCACGGCGCGCGGCGCGGTCTCGCCCAATCTTCCCGCCACGGAGGCGACGCAGCCGGAGAAGCGCCCGGTCGACGCGCATGAGACGACGCGCGAGATCGTCGGCGCCGACGGCGTCAAGAAGCGCGTGCGCGTCATCGCGCCGACCTTGTGATCTCGGCCTCTGGATTCGTTTCCCGCTCATAGAGCGTCCAGGCGAATCCCGAGAGGCCCGAGGCCGGGAAATAGCCGCGGCGCAGGAAGGCCGCGCGGC
Source organism: Methylosinus sp. RM1 (assembly GCF_011378635.1). Lineage (NCBI taxonomy): Bacteria > Pseudomonadati > Pseudomonadota > Alphaproteobacteria > Hyphomicrobiales > Methylocystaceae > Methylosinus > Methylosinus sp. RM1. The sequence continues at coordinate 178,930 of NZ_WOVC01000007.1, read as the reverse complement.
AACCCTGCGGCCCGGCGGAGCGCCGCTCCGCATGGTCGGCGCGTGAATCCGGCAGATCGACCACCAGCAGGAAGGCCGGCGGGCTCGCGCACCATTCGGCGAGAGAGACGGCCGTCGCGACGACGCCGAGCTTGCGGGCGTGATAGGCGACGACCGCCTTGGTCTCGCCGCGGGCGAAATCGACCGCGTAACGCGCCTCTTTCCGCTCGGCCATGATCCTCACCGCATCGGCGTAATGGCCGCGGCCGAAGCGGTAGAAATCGGCGAGCTGGACGGCCCCGCCGATGGCGAAAGCGCCGAGCAGGATCGCCGCCGCCCGGCGCCGCCGCGCGCCGGCGCGCCAGAGGGCGGCGCAGCCTTCGGCGGCGAGCAGAGCCAGGCCGATCGCCGCGGTCGAGTGAAAGCGCGGATATTGCTGGCTCGGCAGGCCGGCGGCGATATGCAGCAGCGGCAAGCCGAAGACGGCGATGGCCGGGAAAACCCGCCGCTCCGCCGGCAGAACCGCCAGCAGGCCGAGGGCGAGCAGGCCCGCGGCGCCGAGAAGGGCGAAATCATCGACGCCGCGCGGAAAGCCCAGCGTCGCCCGCGCCATTCCGCCGACGCCCTCGGCGAAGATCGCCGGGCTCAGCGGAACCATAGCCCCGACCTGAAAATCCGGCGCCAGCGCGCCATAGGCGAAGCAGAACAGCGCCGGAAGGCTGGCGAGCCCGGCGACCGCCCCTATCGCGACCGCTCGGCCGAGACCGCAGCGGCGAAAGCGCAGCAACGCCGTCAGCGCCAGCGCGCCGCTCGCCTCGATCATGGTGAGATGGGAAAAGGTCCCGAAGCCGATCGCCGCCGCCAGCGCCAGCAGACGCCGCCGAGAGGCGCCCTCGGCCAGAATGGCGTCCACGAGACCATAGGCCAGCAGCACGGCGAGCGTCATGCCGGCATAGCCGCGCGCCTCAGAACCGTAATGGACGAAGAAATAGGAGATCGCGAAGACGAAGGCGGCCAAAAGGCCGGCGGCGTCGCAATAGCGGCGGCTCGCGGCCGCGGCGGCGGGAATGGCCAGCGTCCCGAACGCGACCGCGGCCAGCCGCATCAGCGGAACCGGCGCGTTCGGCCCGATGAAATAGAGCCAGGCGGAATTGGCGACGTGATTATTGTCGTGATGCAGGCCGACGAAGACATCGCCGAAGGAATGCGCCCGCTCGAGCAGGTTCAGCGTCCAGATTTCATCGAGCCAGAGATCGCCCTGCGCGGCGTAGAGGCGCAGAGCGGCGCCGAGCAGGGTGAGGGCGATGAGCGCGTAACGAAAGGCCCCGAGGCTCCCTCCCTCACCCTCCCTCGCTTCGCGGGAGAGGGGGGCGGCGACGTTACGCGAAACGTCGATGAAGCACCGAATCTGCTCCCTCTCCCGCAAAGCGGGGGAGGGTTGGGGAGGGAGCGCAACTTCGGTTTCGCATCGCATCGGCGACACGGTCGCACAAAGCCGTCAACGAAAGCTCACGCCTCCGCCCTCAGCGGTCGCATCAGCAGCGCCTCTATCGCCTGATCGACGCCGATCGCGCCGGATAGAATCGCGTCCACCGCCTCGGCGATCGGCATTTCGACGCCGCGCTCCTTGGCCATGGCCACGAGGGCGGAGGCGGTGAAGGCGCCCTCGGCGAGCTTGCCATGGGCGGCCTCGAGCGGCGCCTCGCCGCGTCCCAGCGCCGCGCCCAGCGCGAAATTGCGTGATTGCGCCGAGCCGCAGGTGAGCACCAGATCGCCGAGGCCGGAGAGGCCCATCAAAGTCTCTTGATTGACGCCATAGGCGCGGCCGAGGCGGGTCAACTCGGCGAAGCCACGCGCGATCAGCGCGGCGCCAGCGCTGGCGCCGAGCGCCCTGCCCGCCGCCATGCCGCTGGCGATGGCGAGAACATTCTTCGCCGCGCCGCCGATCTCGACGCCCAGCACATCGGTGGAGCGATAGAGGCGGAAGGCGCGCGTCGACAATGTTTCGCTGAGGCGCTTGGCCAGCGCCTCGTCGCGCGCGGCGAGCGTCACCGCCGTCGGCAGGCCGCGGCAGACATCGGCGGCGAAGCTCGGGCCGGAGAGAATGGCGATCTGCGCCTGCGGCAATTCCTGCGCCGCCACCTCGCTCATAAAGCGCCGCGTGCCGCGCTCTATGCCCTTGGAGCAGATGACGAAAGCCGTTCCCGGCGCGAGAATGTCGCGAAAGCGCCGCGCCACTTCGCGCATCGCCTGCGCCGGAACGACCGAGAGCACGACGCCGGCGCCCGCCACGGCCGAAAGATCAGCGCAAGGCGCGACGCCCGCGGCCAGCGGCAGGCCCGGCAGATAGGCGCGGTTCTCGCGGTCGCGCGAGAGAGCGGCGATATGGGCGGGATCATGGCCCCAGAGCACGACGCCCGTGCGTCCGGTCGCGGCCACATTGGCGAGCGCCGTGCCCCAGGCGCCGGCGCCCAGCACGGCGATCTTCTCCTCGCTGCTCATCGCATCCCGATCTTCTGATTGTCCGAACGTGTCCATAGCCGCTCGAAAGTCTCCTCGAATTGCGCGACCGCGGCCGGGCTCTCGATCAATATGAGGTCATTGTCCTGGAATTCGGCGCCCGAGACGGAAAAATTGGCCGAGCCGCTGCGCAGCATCCGCCCGTCCACCTGATAGGACTTCAAATGCATCGGATCGCGCGAGCGGCCCTTGCGCTTGATCTGCATGTTGCGCGCCGCGGCTATGGCCTCTATGGCCGGGCTGAGGCCGCCGCGCTCCTCGCCATCGATATAGATGCGCACGCGCACGCCGCGCATGGCGGCGGCGCCGAGAGCCGAGATCACCGCGCGATCGGTGAGCACATAGGCGGCCATGTCGATGGATTTCTTGGCGCCGCCGATGAGCCGCAGATCGAGATCCTCGAAGCCGGGGCGCGGTCCGTAGAAAACGCGCACGCCGACGGCGAGCGGCTCCTGCGATAGCAGGCCGCCGGGCTGCGACGGAACCGAGAAGGTCGCGAGGGCGGCCAAAATCATTCGCTTCATGCCGCGCCGTCGTCTCTCAGAGCCGAAGCGTCACAAAGCCGCCAATGGCGAAAAGCGCGACTAAGAGCAACAGTATCTCGCCCAGGAGATAAAGCTGACCGTCGACGATGATTTTCGTGTCCTCTTTCGACAGCCCGTATCTCTTGCTCAGGGTTTCGACGCCGAATCCGATATTCCACGACGATGTCCAATAGAAGACATTTCGAATCTCGGCTTCGTTTCCCTTGCAGCGGCGGACAACGCCGTCCGCGGCGATGCGCATGCGCCAAACCGTGATCGCGAGCCATGCCGCCCCCGTGACGGCGAAGATCGCGAGCTTCCAGACGCTTTCTGGCCCGGTCATCGCAATCGCTCACGCCTTGCCGTGGTGCAGCGAGCCGGCGTTGGCGTCGAGCGGCCAGCGCGGGCGGGCGGCGAAGGTCAGATCATCGGTCATGCCGCGCGCAAAGCGCTCGAGCCCGGCCCAGGCCACCACGGCGCCATTGTCCGAGCACAGGCCCGGCGGCGGCGAGACGAAGCGAAGGCCGGTCTCCGCGCAAAGACGCGTGAGCGCGCGGCGGATCGCGCCGTTGGCGCCGACGCCGCCGCCGATGACGAGGCCATTGGGCTGGCCGCCATTCTGCGTGAAGATGCGCAGGCCGGAGCGCACGCGATCGACCAGCACATCGACGATCGCCGCCTGGAAGGAGGCCGCGAGATCGGCGACGTCGCGCTCGGTCGGCGTTCCGATCCGGGCGATCTCCTGGCGCACCGCGGTCTTGAGGCCGGAGAGCGAGAAATCCGCCCCCTCGCGGCCGAACATGGGACGCGGAAAGTCGAAACGGGCCGGATCGCCCTCCTCCGACAGGCGCTCGATATGCGGGCCGCCGGGATAGGGAAGGCCGAGCATTTTCGCGACCTTGTCGAAGGCCTCGCCGGCCGCGTCATCCACCGTCGAGCCGAGCCGCTTATAGTCGCCGACGCCCATTACGGCGACGAGCTGCGTATGGCCGCCCGAGACCAGCAGAGCGAGATAGGGGAAATCCAGCCGCTCGGTCAGACGGCCGGTGAGCGCATGGGCCTCGAGGTGATTGACGGCGATGAAGGGCTTGTCGGCCGCGAGCGCCAGCGCCTTGGCCGCGGTGAGGCCGACGAGAATGCCGCCGATGAGGCCCGGGCCGGCGGAGGCCGCTATGGCGTCGACGCCGGCGATATCGGTTCCCGCCGTATCCAGCGCGCGGACGATCAGCCGCTCCAGCACATCGATATGGGCGCGGGCGGCGATCTCCGGCACGACGCCGCCATAGGCCGCGTGCTGGGCGATCTGGCTCATCACCTCATTGGAGAGAATGTCCCCGCCATCGCCGCCGATGCGCGAGGCCACGACGGCGACCGCCGTCTCGTCGCAGGTGGTTTCAATGCCGAGAACGCGCATGGACGGGTCCTTGAGCGCCGGCGCGCGAATCGCGGCGCCGGCGGGAGCGAAAACAGGCGCCAACCTATAGGCGCGCGGGCAGGCAAAGCAAATCGCCCCCGACCGTGTCTATTTTTTGAAAAAAGCGTCGGCGGCGGCGCGCGAGGCCGCCTTGGCGGCGCGCGCCCGCTCCAGCCGCTCGATCTCGTCGCGCAGCAGCGCGATGCGCGCGTCGAACTCCGCGACGGAGAGCGCGTCCAGCGGCTGGCCGATTTCGTGGGAAGCGGTCTTGCCGCTGCCCGGCCCCGAGCGCGGGCGGTCGTCTTGCTCCGTCATGGTCGCGGCTCTTTCGTCGTCTCTTGCGTCTCGGAGAAGCGAGCTTCGCGTCAATCCGGCTCGTCGGCGACGCCGCCGCGCAGATCGCCCGGCGTCACGAAACGCTCGAGATGGCCGGCGCCTTCGCCGACCAGCGCCCAATCCTCGGCGTCGAAATCCAGCACGGCCAGCGCCGCGGTCGGATATTTGGAGCGCATTCTGGTGAGCGCCTCGGGCTCGCCGTCGGCGGCGAGGGCGGAGGCGAGTTCGGCGAAGCCGGGATTATGGCCGATAGCGAGCAGAGTGGAGATTTCGGCCGGCGTCTGCCGCACGGCGTCCAGCAGGCGGTCGGGCGTCGCCAGATAGAATTCGTCGTCCAGCCGGCGCTCGACCTCGCGCGGAAACGCCTCCAGAGCGAGGTCCAGCGTCCGCTTGGCGCGGCGCGCGTCGGAAGCGACGGCGAAATCCGGCGCCAGCCCGGCCTCGGCCAGATAGCGGCCGACGGAGCGGGCGTCCTCCTCGCCGCGCTTGGTCAGCGGGCGCTGGCGGTCGCCCCCCGCGGAATGGGCGTCGGCTTTGGCGTGGCGCAGCAAGATGAGACGTCGCATCATTCGTTCGGTCCGTTCGCTAGACGGCGGCCCGGAGCGGGAGCGCCCCGAGTGGCACAATTTTCCTGAAATCGCCACGTCGGCGCGCCGGAGCCTGTCCGGCCAAAAATCACTCTTTGCCGATCATAGCGAAAGTTTCGCGACGCGGCGCGCCCATATGGGCGGCGCCGAGCGCCGGTCCGGCGAGCGAATTGCCGCGGCGATCCGCTCGCGCGCGAGGTTTTCGAAGCGTCTCTGTTGCGCTATAGCATTTTCCCCGATGGCGCTTCGCAGCCATCCCGCGCCCGCGAGGACGGAATCTCGCGCGCGCGGCGGAGATCGACGATTGCGGCGCTCGCGCCGTGGGAACTGGGGGAAGGAAACGCATGATCCGCGAATTCCAATATCGTGGCGAAACTTTCAGGGTCAACGCGCATGGCGTCGCCGGTCACGAGGAGGTGTTCATCATGCACCTCGTCGACGGCGAGGAAGAGGGCGAGATCTCCATCGATCGCATGACCGAGGAGAACGACACCAGCGCGCCGATCGACGCCATCTGCGTGATGCTGTGTGACAAGCTCATCATCGAGAACAGCATCGACGTCGCCGATCCGAACGGCGCCTTCGCCTGGGTCGAGATGAAGACGCAGCGCGACGTTCTGCCCACCCGCGACGACTGGGCGACGCACTGAGACGGCGCCGGTCCGCCGCGAGAGTGGGCCGGCGGCGCGTATTCTTTGTCGAGAGGCCGCCTCGCGCGGCTTCTCGACGAAATGCGGCGCAGCCGCGCTTCGGATTTCACGCATGAGCTCCGACCCCGCCGCGCCTGCGGCAGAACGGATCGATTTCACGCATTTTGCGGCCGTCGACATTCGCATCGGCACGATCGTCGTCGCCCATGCTTTTCCCGAGGCGCGCAAGCCCGCCTATAAGCTCGAGATCGATTTCGGCCCTGGCCTCGGCGTCAAGCGCTCCAGCGCGCAGATCACGGCGCATTACGACATTGCCACTCTAGTCGGGCGCCAAGTGGCGGCGGTGGTGAATTTCCCGCCGCGACAGATCGGCAAATTCATGTCCGAGGTGCTGGTGCTCGGTTTTCCCGATGAAAATGGCGATGTGGTTCTGGTCGCGCCGGAACGGGCCGTGCCGAATGGGGCGCGGTTGTATTGAAGGGCTGACGGCTCGCCGCTTTATTTGAAGACGTTGAGCCAACCGAACAAATCGACCAGAGACTCGAATGTCTCCAGCCAGTCGTTCCAAGCGAATATTCGCTCTCGAATCGTCGGTGGTTCTTGTTCCGACATCGTCGTGGCGGAGTCGTCCCGCTCCCTTCGAATTGAAGTTTCGAGTCGTATGCTATTGTCACACGCATGAAAGAGCAATCCGCGGCGACCTCCATCCTGAGCGTGAGGGTCTCACCCGATGAGCGTGCGCTGCTCGAAGAGGCGGCGTCACAGTCGCGCATGACCTTGAGCGAATTCATGCGTCGCAAGGCGGTGGAGGCGGCGGAGGCCGAGGTGCTCGAGCGCGGGGTCGTCACCATACCGGCGAAGGATTGGGAGGCGTTCGAGGCGTGGCTCGAACGTCCCGCCGAGCCGATCGCTGCGCTTTCGGCGTTGGCGCGGCGACGACAATGCGCGCAGCTTTTACGCGCGATGGGGGTTTTGCGATCTGCCCTATGATCCGCGCCGCGCGATGATCATTCGCATGGCCGATCCGGCTGAGCTTCACGGAGCGTCGCTGATTTAGCGGCTCGTCTCACGTCTGCCCCGGCCGCAGCCGATAGAAGATATGATTGCCGATCTTATCCATCTTCTTCAGCTGCTTGGCCCAGCGCGGCTTCACATAATTCGCATGGTAATGCGTCGAGCGGCCCACATCCGAAATATAGGTGTGCCCGTTCATCACCTCGTCGGCGACGCGCTGCGCCGTTGCCCAGGAGTCGGGCTCGGTGACGCGCAGCTTGCGGCCCTCGCAGGCGAAGGAGAATTGGCAGGCCTTGTAATGGCTGCGGTTCTGATAGACGACGCCGCAAACGCTGGTCGGATAGAGGCCCGAGGACACGCGGTTCAGCACCACTTGCGCCACCGCCGCCTGCCCCGCCTCCGGCTCGCTGCGCGACTCGAAATAGACCGCCTCGGCGAGGCAGCGCTTCTCGCGCGCCAGCTTGTCCGGGTCGATGAGCGAAGCGTAATCGGGCGGCGTCTTCGGATCCCGCAGAGCGGGCGAAGGCGCGAAGGAGGCGACGGCGATCGGCACAGCGTCGGGCTGCGCAGGCGTCGAGGAGGCGAGCGCCGCGGCGCGCGCGACCTGCGGCGTGGCGCCATGGGCGGCGCGCTCGCGCATCGCCTGCGAGATGCGCTGCGTCGTCGCCGAGCCGCGCTGCGTCGGCGACGCCTGGCCATTGCCGCGCTGCGTGGTCGGCGCGCCGCTCGAATCGGCGGGGAGATCGGCCTCCGGCCCGGCGAGGGCGATGGTCGTCGTCTCGCCATCGGCGCCGAGCGAGACCTCCACCGTCTCGCCGTCGTCGCGCCGCGTGTCGAAAGACGGGCGCATGACGATGATGGGATCGCCCTTCCTGGTGCGGTCGACCTCGGGGAAGGCCTCGGCATGGGGCTTGAGCGCGGCATGAGGCTCGCGCTCGTCCGGCCGCGCGTGAAAATCCTCCGGCGCGCCGACGGACAGGCGCGCCGTTTGAATGCGCGCGAGATGCGGCGGAATTTTCCAGCCTTGCGAAGGGTCCTGGCCCGCCGCGGCGGTGAAGGACACCAATAGGCCAGCGCCCAGCCACCAGGGCGCGATGACGCCTATGGCCCAGCTCACTCCCGAACGACGACCCATACGCTCAACGCCCCGTCTCGACCCGCGAAAAGCGTGGCCGAAGCGCCACACGCAAACGCAGAAAAGCTCACGGGGAAAATTTATCGCAGATTAGGCTTGCAGGTCGGTTAAGGCGGCGCTCGTCGGGCGTCCCGCTTTGGATCATTCGCCGAGAAGATGCGCGACGAGCTCGCGCGTCTGCGCGCCATGGCGATGCTCGAAGAGATAGATCGCCTGCCACGTCCCCAGAACCAGAGCGCCGCGCGACAGCGGTATGGAGAGCTGCGTCTGCGTCAGCGCCGTGCGTATATGGGCGGGCATGTCGTCGGGGCCTTCCGTGTCATGCTCATAGAGGCCTTCGCCCTCGGGCGCGAGGCCGGCGAAGACGCGCTCGAGGTCGCGCAACACGGCGGGGTCGGCGTTTTCCTGAATGGTGAGCGAGGCCGATGTGTGTCGGCAGAACAACGTCAGCAGCCCGGCGGTCAGGCCCTGGCCGTTCGCCCAGGCGGAGACGACGCGAGTGACGTCGTAAAAGCCCTTGCCGCGGGTCTCGACGTGGAAGTGATGAAGCGACTGGCGCATGGCGGGAAATGTGCGGGCGAAGCGTGGAGAAGTCCAGCGCTCCGCGCGGCTCACGCCGTGCTCACCGCCTCCTTGCCCAGCGCCGCCTGCGCCGCGGCGAGCCGCGCGATCGGCACGCGATAGGGCGAGCAGGAGACGTAATCGAGGCCGACGCTCTCGAAGAAGGCGATGGAGGCGGGATCGCCGCCATGCTCGCCGCAAATGCCGAGCTTGATCGTGGGGCGCTGCGCGCGAGCGCGCGTCGCGGCGAGGCGCACCAATTCGCCGACGCCTTCCTGATCGATGGTCACGAAAGGATCGGAGGGCAAAATGCCCTTTTGCGCATAGGCGCCGAGGAAGGAGCCGGCGTCGTCGCGCGAGACGCCGAGCGCCGTCTGCGTGAGGTCATTGGTGCCGAAGGAGAAGAACTCGGCCGTCTCGGCGATCTCGGCGGCGCGCAGACAGGCGCGCGGCAGCTCGATCATCGTGCCGATGTGATATTTGGGCGAAAGGCCGGTTTCGTCCGCCACGGCCTTCGCCGTCGCGGCGATGCGCTCGGCGACGAAATCCAGCTCCGCCTTGGAGAAGACCAGCGGCACCATGATCTCTATGGCGGCGGGAACGCCGGTCTGTGCGGCGGAGGCGATCGCCGCCTCGAAAATCGCGCGCGCCTGCATTTCGGCGATCTCGGGAAAGGCGACGGCGAGGCGCACGCCGCGAAAACCGAGCATGGGGTTGAACTCGGAGAGCTCCTTGGCGCGCTGGCGCAGCTTGGCGGGGTCCGCGCCCATGGCCTGCGCCACATCGGCGATCTCCGATTCCGTATGCGGCAGGAATTCGTGCAGCGGCGGGTCGAGCAGGCGGATCGTCACCGGCAGGCCGGCCATGATCTCGAACAGCTCCTGAAAATCGCCGCGCTGGATCGGCAGCAGCTTGGCGAGGGCGGCGCGGCGTCCCGCGGCGTCATCCGCGAGGATCATCTCGCGCACCGCGATGATGCGGTCGTCCTCGAAGAACATATGCTCGGTGCGGGCGAGGCCGACGCCCTCGGCCCCGAAACGCCGCGCCGCGCGGGCGTCGACGGGCGTCTCGGCGTTGGCGCGCACGCGCATTCGGCGCGCGGCGTCGGCCCAGGACATCAGCACGGCGAATTCGCCGGTGAGCTCGGGCTGGCGCATCTTCACCGCGCCGGCGATGACACGCCCGGCCGAGCCGTCTATGGTGACGAGATCGCCCTTGGAAAAGCGCCGCCCGGCGACGGAAAAGCTCTGCTCCTCGTAATTGACGCGGATCGCGCCGACGCCGCAGACGCAGGGCTTGCCCATGCCGCGCGCCACGACGGCGGCGTGCGAGGTCATGCCGCCGCGCGTCGTCAATATGCCCTGCGCGGCGTGCATTCCGCCGATATCCTCCGGGCTCGTCTCGACGCGCACCAGAATGATCTTGCGCCCCTGCGCGGCGAGCGCCTCCGCCTCCGCGGCGTCGAAGACGATCTCGCCGACGGCGGCGCCGGGCGAGGCCGGAAGGCCGGTCGCCAAAATCGTCGGCTTCACATCCGGGTCGATGGTGGGATGCAGCAATTGGTCGAGCGACAGCGGATCGATGCGCAAAATCGCTTCTTCGCGCGTGATCAGCCCGTCATCGGCCATGTCCACGGCGATTTTCAGCGCGGCCGGCGCGGTGCGCTTGCCGGTGCGCGTCTGCAGCATCCAGAGCTTCCCGCGCTCGACGGTGAACTCCATATCCTGCATGTCGCGATAATGTTTTTCGAGAAGTTCGGAGACGCGGCGAAACTCTTCGAACACATCTGGAAGCGCCGCTTCCATCGAGGGTCGGCTGGAGCCGCCGGCGCGGCGCGCCGCCTCGGTGATCGGCTGCGGCGTGCGAATGCCGGCGACGACATCCTCGCCCTGGGCGTTGATGAGGAACTCGCCATAGAGCTCGCGCGCCCCGGTCGAGGGATTGCGGGTGAAGGCGACGCCGGTCGCGGAATTGTCGTCCATATTGCCGAAGACCATGGCCTGCACATTGACGGCCGTGCCCCAATCCTCGGGAATATTGTGCAGCTGCCGATAGATGACGGCGCGGTGATTCATCCAGGACGAGAAGACGGCGCCGATCGCGCCCCATAATTGCGCGCGCGGCTCCTGCGGAAAGGGGCGGGAAGTCGCTTTCTCGACAATCGTCTTGAATGTCCCGACGATAGTGCGCCAGTCCGCGGCCGAGAGCTCCGTGTCGAGCGAGAGATCCTTGCCGGCCTTGTAATGCTCGAGCGCGTCCTCGAATTCATGATGCTCGAGGCCGAGCACCACGGTCGCGTACATTTCGATGAAACGGCGATAGGAATCATAGGCGAAGCGCTCATTGCCGGCGATCGTCGCCAGCGCTCCGACGGTCTCGTCGTTGAGGCCGAGATTCAGCACCGTATCCATCATGCCGGGCATGGAGGCGCGGGCGCCCGAGCGCACCGAGACCAGCAGAGGCCATTTCGCCTCGCCGAAACTGTGCCCCGCGAGTTGGCCGAGGCGGTCCAGCGCCGCATCGATCTGCGGCCCGAGCTCGGCCGGATAGGTCTTGCCATGCGCATAGAAATGCGCGCAGACCTCGGTGGTTATGGTGAAGCCAGGGGGGACCGGCAGGCCGAGTCCGGCCATTTCGGCGAGATTGGCTCCCTTGCCGCCCAGCAGATTCTTCATCGCGGCCGCGCCTTCGGCCGCGCCGCCGCCGAAATTATAGACCCATTTGGTCATAGCATCATTTTCCGGGCGCCACGCTGCGGCGCAACATACAAGAACCGGACCGCCGAGAGCTTCCCCCGAAGGTTTCGCATATTCGAGCTCTGGCTCGCAACCGGCGGAGCCGGAACAAAGCCGCGTCGAGCCCGGCTCTGTGACAAAATAGGTCGGCCGAGACGAATATTCCGTGAACGCGGCGCCCGGAAAATCGCGCGGCGGCGCTCGCGCCCCGGCCGAACCCGGATGCGGCGTGTTTGATCTGCGCGCCCGCTACCCAAATCGCCGGCCGCTTGTTACACGAAGAGCGACCCCGCACGCCCGAGCCGCCACCTTGTCGCAGATTTCCGATCTTCTCTTCGACACCACCGTCGCCGCCGCCAGCCTAAAGGATTTTCTGGCGGGCGGGCGCTTGCGGCTCGGCGTCACCGGCCTGTCGCGCTCCGGCAAGACGGTGTTCATCACCTCGCTGGTGCATCATCTGACGCGCGCCGTCGCCGCGCGCGACGCCGCGCATGGCCGCAAGAATCAGCTGCCCGTGTTCCGCGTCGCCGCCGAAAATCGCCTGCGCAGCGCCCATCTCGATCCACAGCCGGACGACGCCGTGCCGCGCTTCTCCTATGAGGAGCATCTGTCCGCGCTGACCGGCGCCGATCGCCATTGGCCGCAATCGACGCGACGCATCTCCGAGCTGCGCGTGACGCTGGAATATGACCGCAAATCCGCCGGTCTGCTGTCGAGCTTCCGTCCCGGTCCGGCGCGGCTCGACATAGACATCGTCGACTATCCCGGCGAATGGCTGCTCGACCTGCCGCTCCTAGAAAAATCCTATGCGCAATGGTCGCGCGAGACCTTGGAGGCCGCGTCGGCGGCGGCGCGCGCGACCATCGCCGCCGATTGGCGCGGCGCCACGGCGGGGATCGACCCGCTCGGCCGCGCCTCGGAAGACGATGCGCGCAAGCTCGCGGCGCTATTCACCAATTATCTGCGTTCCGCCAAGACCGAGCGCTTCGCCCTCTCCACTTTGCCGCCAGGACGCTTTCTGATGCCGGGCGAGCTCGAGGGCTCGCCGGCGCTGACCTTCGCGCCGCTGCCGGTGGAGGAAGGCTCGGCTCCCCCGTCCAGGAGCCTCGCGGCGATGATGGAGCGCCGCTACGAGGCCTATAAGACCCATGTGGTGCGACCCTTCTTCCGCGATCACTTTGCGCGGCTCGATCGGCAGATCGTGCTGGTGGACGCGCTCGCCGCGCTGAACTCCGGCCCCGCCGCCGTGCGCGATCTCGAGACCGCGCTCGCCGATGTGCTGACCGCCTTTCGCACCGGCCGCTCCAATCTTCTGGCGACGATCTTCCGCCCGAAGATCGACCGCATCCTCTTCGCGGCCACCAAGGCGGACCATCTCCACCACACGAGCCATGATCGGCTGGAGGCCGTGTTGCGGCATCTCACCTCGCGCGCGATCGAGCGGGCCGAGGGCGTCGGCGCGACCATAGACGTGATCGCGCTCGCCGCCGTCCGCGCGACGCGCGAGGCCATCGTCAAGCATGACGGGGAATCGCTCGCGGCCATCGTCGGCACGCCGATCGAGGGAGAGCGCATCGGCGACGACGTGTTCGACGGCGTGGCGGAAGGCGCGATCTTCCCGGGCGAATTGCCGGCCGATCCGCGCCATGTCTTCCGCGGCGACGCTCTGGCGCTGGCCGAGGAGGACGCCGATTTCCGCTTCCTGAAATTCCGCCCGCCGATCGCCTCCCTCGGCCGCGACAAGGAGCCTCTCCCGCTACCGCATATCCGGCTGGATCGGGCGATGGAGTTTTTGTTCGGGGATAGGTTGGGATGAGGTAGCCGTGTCTCATTTACAGAAAAACTGGAGCACGATGATGCTTCGCGCTTTCATCATGATTTTTATCGTCTCGATTTTTGTCCGAGAGGTCCGAGCCGAAGAGTTCGAATGCAAGTTTCGTTCTGGAGGCTATCCGTTCGTCACCGTTCGAAATGGTGAGGGAAACGAGATCACCTACACAGTTTCGCTCAGTAATTCCGACTGGACCCTAGGGCCTTTCGGCTACCACGCCACGGCCGTCATCGAATGTCCTGGCTGCACGTCGGGACGTTTCGTTCGGGGACTTGTCTGGCTCAGCGTATTGGACGAGCCGCCTCGCCAGCTCGGCGACGCGGTGTCGAAGAGCGTCATCGAGGGACGATCCCAAATGTCGCTTTTCGCTCCGTATGAAAGCGCGAAGCCGAGCGGCGAGGAGCAGGTGGCGCGCGTCGGAAGCTTTGTCGGTTGCCGACGCGATTATGAGACGTTTCAGAAAGACGGGCGCGCGAGCCACGACATTGTCGCGGTCTCGGCGAATGACGGCTGCGGACTGATCAATTTATGGTTGGAGACGTCGCCGCGGACAATGGATCGCTCCATCGCCGATTCCGTCGAACAGTTGTTGGCGTCGATACGGATCACGAGGAGCGGCGGTTGATCGTGAGGCGCCGGACGCCTCCACGAGTCCGTCACTTGGCGAGTTTCTCATAGAGCGGCCCGAAACGCTCGAGGCTTGCCTGGTATGCGGACATCACATGCGGCCGCCGTCGCGTCTCGGCGTGATCTACGACGTAAGCGCGGAGCGCGTCTTCGACGATCGACTGGAGCGGCCGCTTTTCGTCCCTCGCGATCTTACGAATTCCCGCCAGCACGTCTTGATCGATCCGCATGACGAATTTTTCCCGGACGAAAACCATCGCGCTCTCCTTCCAAAAGGAAATATCGGCGGGCGTCGAGAAGCGCCAGAACAGATAAAGAAATTACGGACACCATGAAAAAAGGCGGGGTCTCCCCCGCCTCTCTTCGCAATTCGCTATTCGCCCGCGCTCACCGCGCCAAAATCGCCAGCAGCAGCAGCGCTACGATGTTGGTGATCTTGATCGCCGGATTCACGGCCGGGCCGGCGGTGTCCTTATAGGGGTCGCCGACCGTGTCGCCGGTCACCGAGGCTTTGTGCGCGTCGCCGCCCTTGTAATGGGTGACGCCGTCCTTATCGACGAAGCCGTCTTCGAAGCTCTTCTTGGCGTTGTCCCAGGCGCCGCCGCCGGAGGTCATCGACACGGCGACGAAGAGGCCGTTGACGATGACGCCGAGCAGCGCCGCGCCCAGCGCCGCAAAGCCATTGGCCTTGGAGCCGGAGATGATGGTCACGCCGAAATAGACGACGATCGGCGCCAGCACCGGCAGCAGCGAGGGGATGATCATCTCCTTGATCGCCGCCTGCGTCAGCATATCGACGGCGCGGCCGTAATCCGGGCGCTCCGTGCCGTCCATAATGCCGGGCTTCTCCTTGAACTGACGGCGCACCTCTTCCACCACGGAGCCGGCCGCGCGGCCGACCGCCGTCATGGCGATGCCGCCGAAGAGATAGGGGATGAGGCCGCCGAGGATGAGGCCGGCGACGACATAAGGATTGGCGAGATCGAAATCGACCTTGCCGATATCCTTGAAGTAGGGAACGCCGCTCTCGGTGAAGTGCCGCAGATCATTGGAATAGGCGGCGAACAGCACCAGCGCGCCGAGCCCCGCCGAGCCGATGGCGTAGCCCTTGGTGACGGCCTTGGTGGTGTTGCCGACCGCGTCCAGCGCGTCGGTATTGTGGCGCACTTCCTTGGGCAGGCCGGCCATTTCGGCGATGCCGCCGGCGTTGTCCGTCACCGGGCCGAAAGCGTCGAGCGCGACGATGATGCCGGCGAGGCCGAGCATGGTCGTCACCGCAATGGCGACGCCATAGAGGCCGCCCGCCTGATAGGCGAAGATGATGCCGAGCGCGATGACGATCGCCGGCGCCGCCGTCGCTTCCAGCGAGACGGCGAGACCCTGGATCACATTGGTGCCATGGCCCGTCACCGAGGCTTGGGCGATCGACACCACCGGGCGCTTGCCTGTGCCGGTGTAATATTCGGTGATGTAGACGATGAGGCCCGTCACCGCGAGGCCGATGAGGCCGGCGAAGAACAGGCCATAGCCGTGGATCGCCTCGCCATTGGCCTTGCCGATCTCGCCCCAGCCGACCGTGAAAGTGGTGGCGAGGAAAAGGCCGCCGATCGACAGCACGCCGGCGGCGATGAGGCCCTTATAGAGCGCGCCCATGATCGTGTCCGGCACGCCGATCTTGTCGAACAGCGGGCCGGCGATCTTGCCGATCTCGGACTCATCGGCGCCGAGCTTCACGAAATAGGTGCCGGCGATGGAGGTGACGATGGACAGGCCGCCGATCGCCAGCGGATAGACGATCGCAGAGGCGAGGCCCGCCTGCCCGGCGAAGAAGATGGAAGCGAGAACCATGGTCGCGACGATGGTCACGACATAGGTCTCGAAGAGATCGGCCGCCATGCCGGCGCAATCGCCGACATTGTCGCCGACATTGTCGGCGATGGTGGCGGGATTGCGCGGATCATCCTCGGGAATGCCGACCTCGACCTTGCCGACGAGATCGGCGCCGACATCGGCGCCCTTGGTGAAGATGCCGCCGCCGAGGCGCGCGAAGATGGAGATCAGCGAGCCGCCGAAGCCGAGCGCCACCAGCGCGTCGACGACGACACGGTCGGAAGGCGCATAGCCCGCGAAGACGGTGAGGATGAAGTAATAGATCGCGACGCCGAGCAGAGCGAGGCCGGCGACCAGAAGGCCGGTGATCGCGCCTGCCTTGAAGGCGATGTCGAGGCCGCCGGCGAGCGAGACCGTCGCCGCCTGCGCGGTGCGAACATTCGCGCGCACGGAGACATTCATGCCGATGAAGCCGGCCGCGCCCGAGAGCACCGCGCCGATGAGGAAGCCGAAAGCCACCGCCCAGCCGAGCAGAATGACGAGCAGCACGAAGATGACGCCGCCGACATAGGCGATCGTCGTATATTGGCGTTTCAGATAGGCCTGCGCGCCCTCCGCGACGGCGCCGGATATTTCCTGCATGCGCGCAGAGCCGGCGTCCGCCTTCTCGAGTTCTTGCCAAGTCTTGACGCCATAAGCGACAGACAATAGTCCGAAGACGATGCTGAGAAACAATACCATGACGATTGCGCCCTCTCCGTTCCTCGGCCGCGCGCGCTGATTTGTTTTCGTGGCCTGCGCCTGCGGCAATTTCGTCCCGGCGACAACGACATTCCGACCGCAGGCGAATCGTTCGGCTGCGGCGCCGGGGAATAGCGCGTCAGTCATGCCAGAAACGCCGGTTTTCGGCAATGGCGGCAAAGGTCGCGCGCCGCCCCGGAGCCTAGAAGTGGCTGAAGGATAGACGACTGAAATTTATAATACTTCCAGAAGAATCTAAGAACTGTGGCGGCTCGGCGCCGGCTGTGACGACGCCGATCTCGGCGAGAGCGACCCCCGCTTTCCCCGCCGCGAGCGCCAGCGCAGGGGCGGCGTCGACGGAGGCGCAGCAGAGGATTTCGTAATCGTCCCCGCCCGTGACCGCGCGAGAGAGCAGCTCCGGCTCGAGCGCGATCGCCTCGCGCGCGGCCGCCGAGAGCGGAACCCTGCCGAGTTCCACAAGCCCGCTCACGCCGCTCGCCCGCAGCAGCTTGGCGAGATCGCCGGCGAGGCCGTCGGAAACGTCCATGGCGGCGCTCGCGTGCTCGCGCAGCGTCGCGATCAAGGGCAGACGCGGCTGCGGCAAACGATAGCGATCGAGCAGATGCGCCCGCGTCCCCTCACCGAGCCTCTCGGCAAAAGCCTCGCCGCGGGCGACGCCGAGGCCGAGCGCGGCGTCGCCTATGGTCCCGGAGACGAAAATGCGATCCCCCGGCCGTGCGCCCGAACGCGAGACGAAACGCGTCGCGCGGCCGAAGGCGGCGATGGAGATGGTCAGAGGGCCGGGCGTCGCCGTGGTGTCGCCGCCGAGCAACGGACACGCGAATTCGCGCGCATCCTCGGCGAGGCCGGCGGCGAAGCTGCGCGCCCAGTCATTGGTCCAATCGGGCGGCAGCGACAGAGTGAGCAGAAAGCCGAGAGGCTCCGCCGCCTTGGCCGCGAGATCGGAGAGGTTTGCGCGCAAAGCTTTCTTGGCGACGAGGCCGGGCGGATCTTCGGGGAAGAAATGCACGCCGGAAACCAGCGCATCGGTGGTGACGACGATCTCCCGCGCTCCTCCCAGCAGCAACAGAGCAGCGTCATCACGTAAGCCGAAGGCGCCATCCCCGGCCAAGGGCGCGAAGATTTCGGCGATGAGCTCGTCCTCGCTGAAGCGGCGCTCGCTCATCGCCTCACCTCACTTCTCGGCGAAATGCTCCGGCCGCGCCTGTCGCGCCAGGCGATCCAGCACGGCGTTGATCATGCCGGACTCGGTCGCGCCGAAAAATGCGCCGGCGACGTCCACATATTCCTTGATGACCACTTTGACAGGTATGTCGCGGCGAAACCCCAGCTCGAAGCCGCCGGCGCGCAATATGGCGCGCATCACCGACTCGATGCGCTGCAGCGGCCAGCCGCCCTGCAGCGCCTGGTCGAGCGCGCGATCAATCGTCGCCTGATTGTCGAGCACGCCCTTCACAATGTCGCGGAAGAACTGCAGCTCGGCCGGCTTATATTGGACGCCCTCGATCTCGCGGCCGATCCAATGGACCTCGAATTCGGCATAGATCTCGTTCAGCCCCTTGCCGGCGACCTCCATCTGATAGAGCGCCTGCACGATGGCGAGCCGCGCCGCCGATCTCTCCTCGACGCTCACGAGCGGCCCCCGAGCTTGCGCTTCAAGCGCACCAGGGCGAGCGCCGCCAACGCCGCGTCGCCGCCCTTGTCGGCCCCGCCCTGCTTGGGATCGGCGCGCAGCACGGCCTGCTCCTCATTGTCCACGGTCAGGACGCCATTGCCGAGCGGCAGGCGCCGCGAGACGGAGAGATCGGTGAGAGCGCGCGCGCTCTCATTGGCGACGATCTCGAAATGATACGTGTCGCCGCGAATGACGCAGCCGAGCGCCACCACGCCCTCATATGGCGCGCCGGCGGCCTCCGCCGCGTCCAGCGCGATGGCAGCGCCGGCCGCAAGCTCGAGCGCGCCGGGGACGGTGATGGTGGTGACGTCGCAGCCGAGCTCTTCCAGCGCATGGACCGCGCCCTCGTGCAGAAGCTCGACGATATCTTCGTTGAAATGCGATTCGACGACGAGAATGCGCGCGCCTTCGACAGGCGCGAGATCATCGTCATCGGCGCGGTAGGACCCTGCCATTCACGACTCCATGGGCGGAGGGGCGCACCCCTCCATCACCCTCGCCCGCTGCGGGAGAGGGATGCGGCGAGCGTCCCGCGAACTCTCTATGAAGCGCGCAACCTGCTCCCTCTCCCGCGAAGCGGGGAGGGCTAGGGTGGCGACGCGCGACGCTCTCTAGAAACGAAGCGGCGATGGATACACATTTTTTCGGGCAAAGCCTACAGCTCGTGAGAGGCGCTCGTCTGACGGCGCCCTACTTCCCCGCTTCCGTCAGCCGGGCGGCGTATCTCGCCATCAGATCGACCTCGAGGTTGAGGCGGTCCCCTGCCCTATAGCCGCCCCAGGTCGTCACCGCGAGCGTGTGCGGGATGATGAGAACGGAGAATCGGTCGCCCTCCACCGCATTCACGGTGAGCGAAGTTCCGTCCAGCGCCACAGAGCCCTTCTCGGCGATGAAGCGGGCATATTCATGCGGCGCCTCGATAGAGAAGCGCGACATGCCGTCGAAATCATCGCGGGAGACAATCGTCGCCACCCCGTCGACATGGCCGGTGACGATATGGCCGCCCAATTCATCGCCGATCTTCAGCGAGCGCTCGAGATTTATGCGGCGGCCGACGGCCCATTCGCCGGCCGTGGTGCGCGCCAAAGTCTCGGCGGCGGCGTCCACCTCGAAGACAGTGCGGGCGCCCTCGTGGCGCAGTCCGACCGCCGTCAGGCAAGGGCCGGAGCAGGCGATGGAGGCGCCGAGGGCGATGCTCTCCAGCGGATAGGCGCAGGCGATGGCGATGCGGCGCAATTCGCCGCGCGTCTCCACGGAGAGAATTTCGCCGACGTCGGTGACGAGGCCCGTGAACATTTCAGCCGATCCTCTCGTAGCGGGTCATGCGATCGACGCCGAGCATGGACGTATCGGCGAGGCGATAGCGGCTCTCATCCTCGAGAATGGCGCGCGCCGTCGCGGTGAGAGCGAGCCGGCCCTGACGGCCCAGCGGCCTCAGCCCGGTATGAAGGACGACATCATCGGCGAGCGAGGCGACGAGCAGGCTCTCGGCGACGCGCGGACCGCCCTCGCTGAAGACGCGCGTGATTCCGCGCCGCGCCAGCTCGCCCAGCGCCTCGCTCAGAGCGAGACGTCCGGCGGCGTCCACGCCGGCGCGCGCGACCTCCATTCCGGTGGCGGCGGCGAAATCCTGCGCCTCGGCCTCGGCGACGCCCTCCCCGACGATGACCAGGGTCGGCGTCTCGCGCGCCGTGGCGGCGAGGCGGGAGCTGCGCGACAGGCGCAGCCGCGCGTCCAGCACCACGCGCAGCGGCTTGAAGGCCTCGAGGCCGGGAAGGCGCACGGTGAGCAGCGGATCATCGACCGAGGCGGTGCCATAGCCGATCATGATCGCGCTGTGCAGCGAGCGCTCGATATGGGTGACGCTATCGGCGAGTGCGCCGGTGATGAAGAGGCGCGGGTCGTGCTCGGCCCCGGCGGCGTAGCCATCCGCCGTCTGAGCGAGCTTGAGAGTGACCATGGGCCGGCCCTGCGTCACCCGCAATATATGGCCGAGATGGTCGGCCCGGGCCTGCGCAGCGCGTACGCCGGTCGTCACTTCCACGCCGGCCTCGCGCAGCCGGGCGTGGCCGCGGCCGGCGACGCGATCGTCCGGGTCCTCGAGCGCGGAGACGACGCGGGCGATTCCAGCGGCGATGATCGTGTCCACGCAAGGCGGCGTCGCACCGTGATGGGAGCATGGCTCCAGAGTGGCGTAGAGCGTCGCGCCGCGCGCGGCCTCGCCGGCGGCGGCCACGGCGACCGCCTCGGCGTGCGGGCGCCCGCCGAGCGCCGTATAGCCGCGGGCGATGACGACGCCGTCCTTGACGATGATCGCGCCAACGGCGGGATTAGGCCCGGTGCGGCCGAGATTGCGCCGGCCGATCGCCAGCGCCGCCGCCATGAAGGCGTCGTCTACGACGGTCTGAGACTCGGATTGCGGCTTCGTCGCGGTCATCTCCCGCCCGGCGCGGTTTCGGGGTCCATCACCGTATCCGCGCGCTGCTCCCCCTCGCTATGCGATAATTCGTCGATCAGCGCGTGGAAATCGCCGACCTCGCGAAAATCGCGATAGACGGAGGCGAAACGCACATAGGCCACATCGTCGAGCGTTTTGAGGCCCTGAATCACCAATTCGCCGATCTGCGTGCTCTCGATCTCCGTGTCGCCGGAGCTCTCGAGCTGGCGCACGACGCCATTGACCATGCGCTCGACGCGCTCGGGATCGATGGGCCGCTTGCGCAGCGCGATTTCCAGCGAGCGCATCAGCTTGTCGCGATCGAAAGGTACGCGGCGGCCCGATTTCTTCACCACGATCAGCTCGCGCAGCTGCACGCGCTCGAAAGTGGTGAAACGGCCGCCGCAGCCGGGACAGACGCGCCGACGCCGGATCGAGGAGGAATCCTCGGCCGGACGGGAGTCTTTCACCTGCGTGTCGGGCGAGCCGCAATAGGGACAGCGCATTGGCCCTCTTTTGACGATGAGCCGTCTGCTTAGCCCGTTCCTCGGGACTGTCGCAAGCGTCGGGGATCGATTTTTGGGGAGCGCCGTTGCCGCGGCTCCCTTCTGCCCCGATATTATCGGTTGATACAACCGATATATCGGTCGACGCCGGAAGACCTATAAGAGGAACTAGCGATGAAGGCGCAGTTTATCACCACGCCGAACGGCGAAGAACTGGCGATCCTTCCACGCGCGGATTACGAGGCGCTCGTCGCGGCGGCCGCCGATGCGGAGGAGGACGCCGCCGACGCGGCCATATACGACGCCTGCAAGGCGGCAATGGCGAATGATCCGAATAGCGTTCTACCGGCGGAAGTATCCGCTTTCATGCAGCGCGGCGAACGCCTCGCGACCGCGATCCGCAAATGGCGCGGGCTGACGCAACAGGATGTGGCGGCGAAGCTCGGCATGGCGCAGGGCACGCTCAGCGACATAGAGAACGGCCGTCACCGCACGGCGGTCAACACCGTGCGCGCGCTCGCGAAGATTTACGATGTGCCGGAGGATTGGCTCATGGCGGTGATCGGTCCGCTCGAAGCGCAACCGGGAGCGCTCCACTAAAAGCGAAGCGACCCAGAGCCGGGAACGGCTCTGGGTCGCTCGGATTCGTTCGCTATGACGGGCGGAAAGCCCCGATCAATAGATCGGGAACTTCGCCGTCAGCGCGTGGACCTTCTCCTTCACCGCGGCTTCGGTCGCGGCGTTGTCCGCCTCGCCCTTGGCGGCGAGACCGTCCAGCACCTCGACGATATAGCCGCCGACGAGCTTGAACTCAGCCGTGCCGAAGCCGCGCGAGGTGGCGGCCGGCGAGCCGAGACGGATGCCGGAGGTGACGAAGGGCTTCTCCGGATCGAAGGGGATGCCGTTCTTGTTGCAGGTGATGTGCGAGCGGCCGAGCGCGGCTTCCGCGGCCTTGCCGGTCAGCTTCTTCGGACGCAGATCGACCAGCATCAGATGATTGTCGGTGCCGCCGGAGACGATGGCGAGGCCGGCGTCGACCAGCGTCTGCGCCAGCGTCTGGGCGTTGTCCTTGACCTGCTGCTGATAGGCCTTGAACTCGGGCTTCAGCGCCTCGCCGAAGGCGGCCGCCTTGCCGGCGATGACATGCATCAGCGGGCCGCCCTGCAGGCCCGGGAAGACCGCCGAATTGATCTTCTTGGCGATCTCTTCGTCATTGGTCAGCACCATGCCGCCGCGCGGGCCGCGCAGCGTCTTATGCGTGGTGGTGGTGACGACATGGGCGTGCGGGAAGGGCGACGGATGCAGGCCCGCAGCCACCAGACCGGCAAAATGCGCCATATCGACCATGAAATAGGCGCCGACGCTATCCGCGATCTTGCGGAAGGCCTCGAAGTCCCAAATGCGCGAATAGCCGGAGCCGCCCGCGATGATGATCTTCGGCTTGTGCTCGACGGCGAGCGCGGCGACCTGCTCCATATCGATGCGCTGATCGTCCTTGCGCACCGTATAGGGAACCGGCTTGAACCATTTGCCGGAGAGATTGACCGGCGAGCCATGGGTCAGATGGCCGCCCGCGGCGAGATCGAGGCCCATGAAGGTGTCGCCCGGCGTCGCCAGGGCGAGGAAGACCGACTGATTGGCCTGGCTGCCGGAATTGGGCTGCACATTGGCGAATCCGCAGCCGAACAGCTGCTTGGCGCGCTCGATCGCCAGATTCTCGGCGATGTCGACGAACTGGCAGCCGCCGTAATAGCGCTTGCCCGGATAGCCTTCGGCATATTTGTTGGTGAGGACGGAGCCCTGCGCTTCCAGAACCGCCTTGGACACGATGTTCTCGGAGGCGATGAGCTCGATCTCGTCGCGCTGCCGGCCGAGCTCGAGGCCGATGGCCTTGGCGAGATCAGGATCCGAATCGGCGAGCGAGGCAGTGAAGAAAGCGGATTGGCTCATTTAGCATCCTCTATCGAGACAAGGCGCGGCAAGTGACGGCGGCTCCCGGCTCGCCCGCGCCTTCGGGCGGAGCCGTTCGCGGGAAGCGAGGTTTCGCTCGGGGACGCCGGAAACGGCGATCCCGAAACGGCCTCGAGCTCCCGTTTTCAGCGCAAGATTCTCTCGGCCGATCGAAATCCGCCCGCAGAATGCGCGCTCGCGCATCGGTGTGAGGGTTCGCTTATCACGCTCTCGCAGGGACGAAAAGAGGCGCAACCGACGCGGGGACGGAGTTTGTCGCGGCGCCGGCCAATTCGCTCCCGTTTCCGGCGTGTCGCAGGCGATCGAAGCGTCGCCGCGACTGTCATCGACCGGATATGTTGCTTCGCTAGCGTCCGCCCCGCCAATATTAGGGGGCTACAAAATGTTCCTGAAGCATTCGATAGGCGGCCTCGCGGCCCTCGCCTGCGCGGCCGCCGCGACTCCCGCCAGCTCAGAATCTCTGCGCGAATTCAATCATATCGTCGTCATCTACCAGGAAAACCACAGCTTCGACAATCTGTTCGGCCTGTGGGGCGCGGTGAATGGCGAGCCGGTGCAGGGACTGCCCTTCGCCGACGCCGCGCACACCGAGCAGGTCCGCGCCGACGGGACCACCGCCTATTCCTGCCTGCTGCAGAACGATGTGAATCTCGCCTCGCCGTCGCCGCTGGCGACGAGCTGCACGGACGCGACCGGAGCGACCTCCTTCGTCAGCGCCTTCCAGAACAAGCCCTTCCAGATCGACGACTATATCGCCGCGACCGACAAGACCTGTCCGGCGCCGGGCGTCTCGGCCGTGAACGGCTTGCTGAAGAATGCCGCCGGCGCCCTCACGGGCGGCTGCACGCGCGATCTCGTGCATCGCTATTACAGCGAACAGTTCCAGATCAATGGCGGCAAGCAGAATCGCTATGTGACGGGCAGCGACGCCGCCGGCCTCTCCATGGGCTATTACGACACGACCAAGCTGCCGATCTATGCCGCGCTCCACGAGCATGGCGCGCCGCATTACGTCATCGCCGATCATTTCTTCCAATCGGCCTTCGGCGGCTCCTTCCTCAATCACCAATGGCTCGTCGCCGCGGCGACGCCGGTGTTCGCCAATGCGCTCAATGACGCGAGCGGAAACGACCTCCATTCCGTGGTCGACGCCAATGGCATGGCGGCGAGCACCGCGCTCTATACGAATCTGCTCGGCTCTTCCGCCAAGGACGCGCAGCTGACCGCCTCCTGCAATCCTCCCTCGGGACGTCCGGCGACGCCGGAGAATGTCGCCTGTGGCGATTTCGCGATCAATACGATCCAGCCTTATTATCAGCCCTACGCGCCCGGAAC
The DNA here is from genome assembly GCF_011378635.1 of Methylosinus sp. RM1. NCBI lineage: Bacteria > Pseudomonadati > Pseudomonadota > Alphaproteobacteria > Hyphomicrobiales > Methylocystaceae > Methylosinus > Methylosinus sp. RM1. The sequence continues at coordinate 154,501 of NZ_WOVC01000007.1, read as the reverse complement.
GGCGGATGCGAAGCGCCTGCCGCCGCTGGAAAATGCGACGATCGGCGATCGTCTCTCCGCGCGCGGGATCGACTGGGCCTGGTATTCGGGCGGCTGGTCCAACGCCAATGGCGACATCGGCGCGCCCGGCTGGACCAATGGAAACGGGATCGGCTGCGCCGATCCGAACGCGCTGGCGACGGCAACCTTTCCGAACTGCCCGGACAAGCTGTTCCAGTTCCACCATCAGCCCTTCAACTATTTCAAGGCCTATGCGCCCGGTACGACGGCGCGCCACGATCATCTGCGCGACGAGGCGGAGTTCGTCCAGCTCGCCAAGACCGGCCGGCTCAAGCCCGTCAGCTTCGTGAAGCCGATCGGCGCGGAGAACGAGCATCCCGGCTACGCCAGCGAGGCGGACGGCAGCTCGCATCTCGTCGATCTGATCGCCTCCATCGTCAACGGCCCGGACGGGCGCGAGACGCTCATCATCGTCACCTATGACGAGTTCGGCGGCTCCTGGGACCATGTGCCGCCGCCGCCCTATCAGAGCGAGCATGTGGCCGAAAGAGAGCATCATCACGGCCACGACCACCACGCCGGCGGCGGCGCGCATGATCGCTGGGGTCCCGGCACGCGCATTCCGGCGCTGCTGATCTCCAAGCGCTTCGATCGCTCCGGGGTGGATCATGCGAATTACGACACGACCTCGATCCTGAAACTGATCGAGGAGCGCTACCATCTCGCCCCGCTCGGCTCGCGCGACGCCGAAGTTCGCAGCCTAACGCGGGCGTTGGACGCCGCCGAGCGCTGAGCGCCGCGACCGACAAAGAAACGGCCCCGCGCGAGCGGGGCAGTTTTCGTTGCGGGCCTCGCATTCGGTTCCGAAACTCGCGCCGAACTTTTCACAGCGGCGCGATCATGCGATGAAGCCGGCGGCGCCGGCCCGTTCGCCCGCGCCGCAGAGGGGGCTCGCCAAGATGAATTCCTCCAGCTCCGGTCGGCGCGCGACGCTCGCCTGCGCCGGCTCGCTCTTCGTTCTCCTGTCGGGAGCGGCGGTCGCGCAGGACGCCGATTTCTCGCAATTGCCGATCTATCGGGAGTTTCGCGACCAGCTCGCCGCCCAAGGCTGGAGACCGGACGCCGGTTTCGGCCTCAAGCTCCCCTCCGGCAAGCCGCTCTATCGCTTCCCCGAAGTGCTGTGCGGGCCGAAAATCTGCCATGCGCGCTGGGTCCGCTCGGGAACGGAGAAGATCGTCACGCTGATCCGCGGCGACCTCACCGACGAATATCGCGTCTCGCCCTGAACGCGAGCGGCTCACTGCCGGGCCGGCGCGGCGGCCTGCGTCGCGAGAACGCCCGAGAAGCGCTCGACGAGATCGGCGGCGACCGCCGAGGGAAGCGCGAAGGCGAGGCGATTGCCGTCCGGCGAGACGAGGGTGAGCAGCAGATTGTCGCCGAGCATCTCGCGATGCAGCGCGATCGACTCCACCGGCGTCGCCAGCACGGCCTCGACCTCGCCGCTGGCCGGCTGCCGCTCGGCCAGGCCCTTCTCGCGCAGCGCCAAGGCGGAGCGGGTCAATTCGAGAATATCGGCGGCGGTGAGGACGATTCTAGCCGTCACGCCATCGTCGCCTTTCCGGCTGAGAATGAAATCCTCGCCGATCGGATCGAGATTGAGGCCGGACGACGCCTCGGACATGGGTCGGTGCTCCTTTGCTCTTGTGATCGGGCAGCATAGGCGAAGGCGAAAGAATTGTCTCGCTTCGCCGCGGCGCGTCGTCAGGCCGGGCGCAACGAGCGCATTCGCACGCGGCCGGTCTCGATGACCGAGAAATGGCCCGCCCAGTCGCTGCGTTCTTCGATGCGAGCGAGCAGCGCCTCCCCGATCGAGGCGGCGGGCGGCGTCGGCATTCGAAAGAGCATTATCCCGCAGGACGCCGGAAGCCCCGCGTTCCAGGCGAGTTCGCCGAAGTCCTTGTCGAAGGTCAGAAGAATACGCAGCTCCGTCTCCGCCATGACGAGCACGTCCACGTCCCGCGCGCCCGGCGATCTCTCGCTCACCGAGGAAACATCGTGACCCGCGGCTCGCAAGGCCGACACTGCGTCGCCCGGAAAATTCTCGTCGGCGAGAAATCGCATCTACGCGGCGCTGGGGAAAATTTTTTCCGACCGCAGCGCATCACGCGCATATCCGAGGCAGGCCACGATATCCTCCCGCTCGAGAACGGGATAGTTGCGTCGAATATCGGCTTCGCTCCAGCCGTCGGCCATCAGCCCGATGATGAATTCGACAGAAAGCCGCGTGCCGCGCACGACGGGCTTTCCTGCGAGCACGGCGGGATCGAGAACAATGCGCGCTTCATCGGCCATGGCGGCGCTCCTCGCTATAGAGAAATTATAGACCTTCCCGGGCAAATCGCCACAACGCTCGTCACCCCTTCCCCGCCCCACTCTTCTGATAGTCCTTCACATCCGAGAACACGATGGACGAATGCCGCTCCGCGTCATAGCGCAGCTGGAACTCGCTCGACGACATGAACACGGGCGCGCCGTCTATATCCTCCGCCATGGAGGAGCCGTGCGATTCGATGAAGCTCTTCAGCGCGACCGGGTCCTGAGAGGTGACCCAGCGGCATATGCCGAAGCGCGAGGTCTCGTATTTCGTCTCCAGCCCATATTCGGCCTCGAGCCGCGTCGCCAGCACGTCCAGCTGCAGCGCGCCGACGACGCCGACCAGCGCGCCGGAGCCGTCATTGGGCAGGAAGAGCTGCACCACTCCCTCCTCGGCGAGCTGGCGTAGCGCCTCGCGCAGCTTCTTGGCCTTCATCGCGTCGGAGATGACGATGCGGCGCAGAATTTCCGGCGCGAAGCTCGGCACGCCGCGGAAGGAAATCTCCTCGCCCTCGGTAAGCGTGTCGCCGATGCGCAAAATGCCGTGATTGGGAATGCCCACCACATCGCCCGCATAGGCTTCATCGGCGATGGAGCGGTCGCGCGCGAAGAAGAATTGCGGCGCATTGAGCGAGATGGTCTTGCCGGTGCGCACGATCTTCGCCTTCATGCCGCGCGAGAGCTTGCCCGAGCAGACGCGCATGAAGGCGATGCGGTCACGATGGTTCGGGTCCATATTCGCCTGAATCTTGAAGACGAAGCCGGCCATCTTCGGCTCCTTGGCCTCGACATGGCGCTTGTCGGCGTCCTGCCCGCGCGGCGAGGGCGCATATTCGGCCATTGCGTCGATGAGATCGCGCACGCCGAAATTGCGCAGCGCGCTGCCGAAGAAGACCGGCGTCAAATGCCCCTCGCGAAAGCCCGCGAGCTCGAATTTCTTGCAGCCCTCCTCCGCGAGCATGGCCTCCTCGAGCCAAGCGTCCGCCTCATGCGCCGGCAGCAGCGCGAGCAGCGCCGGGTCGTCGAGGCCGGAGACGGTCATCGGCTCCGTATCGGCGTCGATCTTGCGCACCGATTTCGTCGCGAAGCAGTAGGTGCCGGCGAAGCTGCGGCCCGAGCCGATCGGCCAGGTGACGGGCGCTGTGTCGAGCGCGAGCGTCTTCTCGATCTCGTCGAGGAGCGAAAAGGGATCGCGGCCATCACGGTCCAGCTTGTTGATGAAGGTGACGATCGGGATATCGCGCAGCCGGCACACTTCGAAGAGTTTTCGCGTGCGCGCTTCGATGCCCTTGGCGGCGTCGATCACCATTACCGCCGCGTCCACGGCGGAGAGCGTGCGATAGGTGTCTTCCGAAAAGTCCTCATGGCCCGGCGTGTCGAGCAGGTTGAAGACGCAATCGCCATATTCGAAGGTCATCACCGAGGTGACGACGGAAATGCCGCGCTCGCGCTCTATGCTCATCCAGTCGGAGCGCGTCTGCTGGGCGTTGCGCTTGGCCTTCACCGCGCCGGCGAGCTGAATCGCGCCGCCGAACAGCAGAAGCTTCTCGGTGAGCGTGGTCTTGCCCGCGTCCGGGTGGGAGATGATGGCGAAGGTGCGCCGCCGCGAGACGGGGTCGCTCGGCTGTGGACTGGTCAAGGCTGAGGCTCGCTGGAAAGTGGCGGGTTCGCCACGCCCTTTAAGGGCAATCGGCGGATAAGGCCAGCTTTCCGTGGCGGCTCACGCCGCCAGCTCGCGCAAGACCTCCGGCCGCCGCTCGGCGATCTTATAGAGCGTCACCGCAGCCGCGGAAGGCTTACGCCGGCCCTGCTCCCAATCCTGCAAGGTCCGCACGGACACGCCCAGCAGAGCGGCGAACGCCGCCTGCGACAGGCCGGACGCGAGCCTCGCGCTCGCGAATTGTGGGATTTCTGGATTGTGGACCCGCGCCATAGCGCCAGACTTCATTTCCAGCACCGATGCGAGCAACTCCGCGCCGATGTCGATCGCCTTCGCGCGCTTGGCGGATTTCGGGGAGCCGGAAGCGCTCACGCAAAATCCCCCGCGAGTTCCGCCCGCACCGCCTCCGGCATGACGGCGATATGGCCGTAATTCTGGTGCGTGAAGCCGATCAGCGCGCGTGCGCCGGGCTCCCGGAAGGCCGCGACCTGCGCGTCGGTGAAGGGAAAATGCACGAATTGCACGGCCGAGGCCTTGCCGTCGGCCCGGGTGCGGTCCTGATCGGCCTCGGCGACGCCGACGATGCGCTCGCCGTCCAATTCGATGAAGGCGGTCTCCTCTATCGCGCCCAGCGTATCCAGCACGCGCTTTCTGCGCAGCGGATCGTCGATCTCGATCATGAAAGTGGCCACCAATTCGCGGCCTTTGGGGATCAGCGGCTCATAGGCGGCGATCTCGCTCGGCGCCTGCTCGAGCGTCCCCTTCTCTATGTGGATCATCTCCTGGATCTGCAGCCAGATCGTCTCGAAATCCTCGAAATAAAAGGTCACGAAAGGCCCGACCTCGACGCGGCGATTGCGCTTGCGCGCGGCGATGCGGCGGCGGCTCTCGATGCGAATCTTGGCGTATTCGTCCGGCGGAAGAAGATCGGCGACGGTGATGTGGTGCTTTTGCGCCATTGATCGCTCCAGTTCTGGGGACGCCCGCGTCACTTCACCCCATAGGCAAGCGCGACAATCTCGATCGGATGGGCGAGAAGCTCGGGCTTTTTCGCCTCCGCGTCCAGCCGCTCCATGCCCTGCACGATATGCGGGCCGGAGAGCGGACATTCAGAGACGATATAGGCTTTGCCAGAGGATTGCGCCTGCCGCGCCACGGGCTTGCCGACCTTCAGCGCCGTCTCGAAATTCGCCGTCTTATAGCCCCAGGCGCCGCCATGGCCGGAACAGCGTTCGATGACCGCGACATCCGCCTGCGGGATGAGATTCAATAGCTCGGCGCCCTTCCGCCCAATATTTTGCGCGCGCGAATGGCAGGAGACATGAAAAGCGACGCCGCCCTCGATCGGCGACAGCCCTTGGGCCAGCCCCTCCTTGCGAGCGATTCCGACGACATATTCGCTGAGATCATAGGTGGAGGCGGCGAGGCGCTTCACTTTTGGATCATCGGTGACGATCAGCGGCCATTCGAATTTCAGCATCAGCGCGCAGGAGGGAACCAGCGCGATAATGTCATAGCCCTTGTCGATCCAGGGCTCGAAAGCGGTCGCCACTTGCTTCGCCGAGGCCGCGACCTCGCCGATGAGCCCCTGCTCCAGCAGCGGCATGCCGCAGCAATGCGGATGCAGAATCTCCGTCTCGACGCCATTTTTGGCGAGCACGGCGCGCGCCGCGAGTCCGACGCCGGGATCATTATATTCGCCGAAGCAGGTGGCGTAGATCACCGCCTTGCGGCCGAAGCCCGGCGCCTCTCTGTTCACCTCGACCGGCGTCTCCTTCGCGAGCGCCTCCAAGCTCTGCTTCGAATATTTCGGCAGCACAGCCTCGTGATGCAGGCCGGCGACCTTCTCCAGCGCATTGCGCGCGGCATGATGCGAGCAGTCGGTCGCCCAATTGGCGAGCGGCGCGAGCTTCGTCGCCACTGCGCCATTGCGGTCGGTCTCGGCGAGCTGGCGATCGGCGAAACCGACGCCATTCTTCTTCGCCTCGACAGCGCGATAGCGCAGCATCAGATGCGGAAAGTCGAGATCGAACTCATGCGGCGGCACATAGGGACATTTGGTCAGAAAGCACATGTCGCAGAGCGTGCAGGCGTCCACGATCTTTTTGAAATCCGCGCTGGCGACAGTCTCGATCTCGCCTTTCGCCGACTCGTCGACGAGATCGAACAGGCGTGGAAAGGAATCGCAGAGATTGAAGCAGCGCCGGCAGCCATGGCAAATATCCAGCACGCGGCGCATTTCGGCGTCGAGCTTCGCCTCGTCGTAGAAATCTGGATTTTCCCAATCCAATGGACGCCGGAAGGGCGCCTCGAGCCCGCCTTCTCTCATCGCTTCCATGCCCTGGTCGAATTATTCCGATCGGCTCATGCGTTTGCTCCTCGCTCCGCGCGTGGAGAGGGCCGGGGTGAGGGGCTCGGGGCGTGAGCCACAGATGGAAAACGCCCCGAGCCCCTCATCCGCACCTTCTCCCCGCAGGCGGGGAGAAGGAAGGCGGCGAAGGCCGCGCGAAGGATCGGCCGGAAATCGGGTCGCGCGCTTACTTCAGCTCGTCGAGCGCCTTCTGGAAACGGCCGGCGTGCGAGCGCTCGGCCTTGGCCAGCGTCTCGAACCAATCGGCGATCTCCTCGAAGCCCTCCTCGCGGGCCGATCGCGCGAATCCCGGATACATATCCGTATATTCATGCGTCTCGCCGGCGACGGCGGCCTTCAGATTGTCCTCGGTCTTGCCGATCGGCAGACCGGTCGCAGGGTCGCCCACCACCTCGAGAAATTCGAGATGGCCATGCGCATGGCCCGTCTCGCCCTCGGCGGTGGAGCGAAACACGGTCGCGACGTCATTATGGCCTTCGATATCGGCCTTTTGAGCGAAATAGAGATAACGGCGGTTCGCCTGAGACTCGCCGGCAAACGCATCCTTCAGATTTTGTTCGGTCTTGGTGCCCTTGAGCGTAGCCATGACTAAAGCTCCTCGGATGAACACTGATCGGGGCGCCGCCACTGTCCCGATGGCCAGTCGGAACGCCCTTGTTTAGAATAATTTGAAATTACCGATTGCCAAGCGCCAAAACCGTCTTTGACAGGGGACGAGGCGCCAAATCCATGCTGCAGCGCAAGATTGGCTTCGAAACTGCATAGAACGCGAGATTGTACGAACGCGGCGGGCACTTTCGCACAAAAGCGACGGAGCGCGCCCGACGCATGAGAGCGCGGAATGGCGGAGCAATTGGACTGGGTCGTCTGGAACGGCTCGCTCGGCGTTTCCGACGCGGTGGCGATCGGCCGCGTCGAGATCGTCGACGGCGTCCGCACCGCCTGTCTCGCGCCGCCCTATGATGTGGTGGGGCCGTTCAATCTGGACGAGCTGGAGACGCAGGGCCGCATCGCCTTCGGCGCCTGCTTCGTGATGTCGCGCCAACGCTGGAAGGAGGATCAGGTCGAATTGCGGATAGAAGGCCGCAAGCAGCGCGCCGCCTTCCAGAAGATGTTCAATTTCGACGAGGACGACAATCAGGAGCACCGCGAGACGCTGGAATTGCCTCTGGAAGGCGCGCTGGAGCCGGCCGAGATCAAATCCGCCTTCCGCCGCCTCGCCAAGACCGCCCATCCCGACGCCGGCGGCAGCGCGGAGGACTACCGCCGCATCGCCGAGGCGCGCGACGCGCTGCTGGCGCAGTTCGAAGGGGCGCGCTGAGAGCGCTTTCGCGAAATCGCAAAATCATTGTAGACTACGGAAATTGACAAGGCTTCGACGCAGCGAGCCGAATATGCAGTTCTTCCGACGACACACCCGCATCATTTCCGCCATTCTGCTGGACGAATTCGGCTTGCTGAAGCCCCTTTTTTTCGCTTGTCAGGCGTCCGATGAGCTCGATGGCCAAAACGCCGGCTCTGCCGATCGGATAGAGACCAGCGCCTACGACATGCGGCTGGGCGTCATGGCCCCGATCCCGAAAGCCGAGCAATTCATGAGAGATCAGGCGACAGAATTGATCGTAGAGATGCCGGCGAAGCTGTCGCTCACGCCGAAGAAATCCGACCTGACGCGAGAATGATCTATCTCTTCCCCTTGTCGAATGGATTTTCGCCCGAGCGCGTCGAGATGCGGATCGGCGTGCCCGGCAGATCGAAGGCGCGGCGCAATCCATTCACGAGAAAGCGCTGATAGCTCGCCGGCAATTCATCGAGCTGATTGCCGAACAGGATGAAATGCGGCGGCCGCGCCTTGGCCTGCGTCATATAGCGGATCTTGATGCGCCGGCCGGAGACCGCCGGCGGCGGAGTCTCGTCTATGGCGCTCTCGAGCCAGCGATTGAGCCGCGCCGTCGAGATGCGGCGGTTCCAGACCTCATGCGCCTCGAGAATGGCGTGCATAAGCTTGTCGAGCCCGTAGCCGGTCACGCCCGAGACGGCGACCACCGGCGCGCCCTTGATCTGCGGCAGCAGGCGCTCGGCCTCCTCGCGCAGCTTGGCGAGCCGCGTCCCCGGATCGTCGACCGCATCCCATTTGCCGAGCGCGATCACCACCGCCCTGCCCTCGCGCGCGGCGAGATCGGCGATGGTCAAATCCTGCTTCTCGAACGGAATGGCGGAGTCGAGCAGCAGCACGACGACCTCAGAGAAGCGCACGGCGCGCAGCGCGTCGGCGCCGGCGAGCTTCTCCAGCTTGTCGACGACCTTGGCGCGCTTGCGCAGGCCGGCGGTGTCGAAGAGCTTCATATCGCGGTCGCGCCAGCGGAAGGGCACGGAAATGCTGTCGCGGGTGATGCCCGCCTCCGGCCCGGTGAGCAGCCGGTCCTCGCCGAGCAGGCGATTGATCAGCGTCGATTTGCCGGCATTTGGCCGCCCGACGACGGCGATGCGCAGCGGCTTGGTCGGATCGACCTCGCTGCCGTCCTCATCGGCCGAGACGGCGATGTCGGTCGCCGCCTCTTCATCCTCCTCCCAATCCGCGGTCGCCTCCGGCAGCGCTTCGCGAAGCGCGTCGTAGAACTCGCCGAGGCCCTCGCCATGCTCGGCGGAGAGCGGCACCGGATCGCCGAGGCCGAGCTCATAGGCCTCGACCAGGCCTGCCTCGCCCTTGCGCCCTTCCGACTTATTGGCCGCGAGGATGACCGGCTTGCCGGCGCGGCGCACCAGATCGGCGAAATATTTGTCGTCCGGCGTCACCCCGACGCGCGCGTCGATCATGAAGAGAATGGCGTCGGCGGTCTCGATCGCCGCCTCCGTCTGCGCGCGCATCCGCCCTTCCAGCGTGGCGGAGGCGCCTTCCTCGAGGCCAGCCGTGTCGATGATGGTGAAGCGCAGATCGGCGAGGCGCGCCTCGCCTTCTCGGCGATCACGCGTCACGCCGGGCCGGTCGTCGACGAGCGCGAGCTTCTTGCCGACGAGCCGGTTGAATAAGGTCGACTTGCCGACATTCGGCCGGCCGATGATGGCGAGCGTGAAGGACATTGTGGCCCTTTGGTCCAACGTCGCGGCGACGCCGCCTCGAGAATGCGCGCCTATTTCCCGGCCGGCGCGGCGGGCGCAGGCGCGGCGTCTTGTCCGGCCGCGGGCGCGGCGGCCGGCGGCGGGGCGGCGCCGCGCGCAGCCTCCAGCAGCGCCTTATAGGCCCCGGCGCGCTGGCGCATGGCGTGAGGCGCCTCCTGATCATTGAGGATGAGCTTGAAGACGCGCTCGGCCTCGTTGAAATCGCTGTCCTGCAGCGCGTCGAGCCCCAAGAGCTCCTGCGCCGTAAAGCGGAACGGCCCATTGGCGGTGACGAGCTCGCCGAGGCGATCCGCCATTTTCTGCCGCTCGCCCTGCTCGAGCAGAATGAGGCCGGCGCGCAGCTTGGCCACCTGCTGCGTGAGCTTGTCGACGCCCTTGTCCTCGGAGATGGCGTCGAAGGCGGCGACCGCCTTGGCCTTGTCGCTCTGCGCCAGCTCCTGCGCCGCGCGCAGCCGCGCCAGAGTGGCGTAGCCCCTGGGTGAATCCTTGGCGAGCGCCTCGAAGGCGGCGACGGCCTCGGCGCCCTTGCCTTGCGTCGCGAGCGCGGCCGCCGCGCTGAAGCGGACATTGGCACCCTCGGCGGCCTTTATGCGATTGCTCTCGTAGAAACTATAGGCGCCCGTCGCCACCACGACCAGAAAAGCGCCGACAATCACCGGCGTCTGATAACGCTTCCAGAGGTTGGCCGCCTTGTCCCGGCGGATGTCTTCGTCGACCTCGTGGAAAATGTCGGACATGACCGCTCCTGTCGAGATTGGCGCCGGGGCGTTCCGGCGCGAAGGCCGCTGTTAGCATGGGCAGGCGCACAAGGCCAGTTCCCCCCGCGACGGCCGTTTCGGCGGCGGGCTCGGCCGCGGCCGTGCGGCGGCCCGCCCCGGCTGCTCCGACCAATATGACGCGCCTTCGCCAGAGCGACGAGGACAGGGGCGAGAGGCCAGGGACGAAATAGGCGCGCCATCCGGTCCGATCGGATCGGATGGCGCGCTCATGAGATGCGCGTCACGCGCCGCCGGGCTCTCCGGTGAATTTCACGAGAATATCTTGGTCTCGCACCACATATTGGCAGGCGAGCCGATATTTGGGCGGAATATCGTCGACCACCGCGCGCGCGATCTCCTCGGCCGTGATCTTGCCCATGGATTTCAGTTGCGCTTTCTCCTTCTCGGTGAGCGTCGCGCCCATGGTCTTGTCGTCGAGCGGCGTCACCTCGATGAGGCAGGAGCCGCATTCGCCGTCTTTGCAATCATGTGGAATGGGAATCTTATTCGCCTCGGCGACGGCGAGTATCGTGTGCGTGTCGCCGGCGACCGCATAGACCGTCACATTTTTATGGAGAAGAGGGGTGGAGAAGGTGACGTCGGGCATGGCCGTCCTCCCTTGTTTTTATTATGCGCAAAGAAGCGTAGGCCGCGACTCGGCGAGCGTCAATCGATGATCACATGCGGCAAAAAGCGCGAGCGATCCGTCGTCACCAGCGAAGCATCCTCGCGCACGCCCATGCCCGCCGGCGCGCCGCCGACGAGCCAGCAGCCGAGCACGGGATAACGGCCACCGAAATTCGGCAACAGACATAATTGCTGCCGCACGAAGCCTTCGGCGCCATAGGCCCCATCCGTATGCGCGAGACACGTCTCGCCGTCGAAGAGCGCCACATTGGCGCCCTCGCGCGAATAGAGCGGCTTGCGCGCATATCGCGTCAATGATGCGGCGCGCGCGTCGTCCTCGAAAAAGCAGGGCAGAAGATTGGGATGGCCGGGTGCCGCCTCCCACAGATAAGCGAGAAATCCCTTGCTCGAGGGAATGGCCTTCCACGGCGGCTCGACGAAACGCGTCGCCCCCATCGCCGCCGATTTGCCGAAAGCGTCGGCGAACATCCATTCCCAAGGATAGAGCTTGAACAATCGCTCGACGCGCCGCCCCGAGCGATCGACGAAAATCTCGCCGGAAAGGCCGATGTCGCGCATGTCGATGCGCGCCGTCCAGGAGCCCGCCTGCGCCGCGCAATCGGCGAGATAGACGACATTGCCGCGATCCTCGACGCTCTGCGTCATGCAGGCGAAATGCACGGGAGCGCCGCCCGCGATCTCGCGCCAGCGCGCGATCAGGCGGTCATGCAGCGAATTGAACTGATCCGCTCCTTTCGGCAAATGGCCGCGCGCGATCATCTGCTCGAGCCAGAACCATTGCACGACCGCGGATTCGAACAGGCTCGTCGGCGTGTCGGCGTTATATTCGAGCAGCTTCGGCGGCCCCTCTCCGTCATAGGAGAAATCGAAACGCCCATAGAGCGAGGCGTCGCGGCGCGCATGGCTCTCGGCGATGAGGCTCCATGCGTGACGCGGAACGCGCAAGCGCTCCAGCGCCTGCTCGTCTCTCACCAAGCGCGCGACGACATCCTCGCAGAGCGCGGAAAGATCGGCGGTCGCGGTTTCGATATCCTCCTCGATCTCGCGCATCGAAAAGACATAGCGCGCGCTCTCGTCCCAATAGGGCTCGCCATCCGCCTGCGCATATTGAAAGCCGATCTTTCTCGCCTCCTCGGCGAAGTCCGGCCGCGGCGGCGATGGCTCGCGTCTCACGATCCGCCGCCGCCATGGCCGGCGGCGCCGAAGCCGCCGAAGGAAACGGCATGGCCGGAAGACGCCGCGCCCGCATGTCCCGACGAGCTCTCGCCCGAAGAGGAAAGGCCGCCGGAGCCGCCATGGCTATGCGACTGGCGGCATTCCTCCTGCCGCTCCCAGTCGGCATCCTCGGCGCAGTCGCGTCCATGCGCATATTCGATCGCCGCATAAGTTCCAATCGACAGCGAGCCGGCGGCGATCAGCGCGACGGTGTGCGCATATTCGATCGCCGCATAGGTCCCGATCGACAACGAGCCGACGGCGATCGCCGCAATGGCGATCGTGCGCTTGCGGCTCCCGAAAGGCCCGCTCGGGCCGCCGGGGAGCCCCTCGGGCGCATGAGTGACGATGGGCGGCGCCAGCCCGCGGCGTCCGAATTCCTTGCGCGGCGGCTCGGCCATGGGGGCCTCTCAAGGGCTCATGCAGGCGGCGCTGAGCACGCCCGCCGAAATGGAGACGGCGCCGAGCCAGACCGCCGCGGCGATGGCGTTCTGCTCGATCGCCTGAGAGAGCCCCGGATGCGCGAGCCGCGCGAGAAGATAGGCGACGATCTGCGTGGCGAAGGCGACGAAGCCCCAGATGATGAATTCGAGCCCCGATTGCGTATTGTGCACGGCGCCGGCGAGCGCGATGGCGAAGCCGATGAGGCTGCCGCCGAAGGCGATGGCGGCGGAGGCGTTGTGCGCATTGACGATGAGGTCGAATTCGCAATGCGGCGTGAGCCGCGTGTAGACAACGCAGAAAGCCGCGCAATAAGCGATCGTCCCGAGAAAATAGGCGGCGAAGGACAGGAGGCCGGAGGCGAGGTCTGCTGGCAATGTAATCCTCTCGGAAATGTCTCGCCGCGAGGTTAGCAAAGCGAATGACCGAAAGATAGCCGCGCCGCGATGCGACGCTGCCTCACGAGCCGCCCGAATAGAAGCCGCCGCTCCCCCCGAATCCGCCGTAATGAGCGTGGAAGCCCGACCCGCCTGCACCGCTCCCGCCTCCGCCGCCACCTCCGCCGGCATCGCTGCCGCGCTCGCAATCGCGCCGCGGATCGGCAGAGCAGATTTGGCGATCGATGGTCTGCGCCAGCGTGAAAATTCCGATCGAGATCGCGCCGAGCGCGATCAGCGCGACGGCGAGTGGCCACGCCTGCTCCGACGCGAGATGCAGAGAATCGCCGACAGGCGTCTCCGGCCGCGGCGGCGGCGCCGGGCGCGGTCCGAGGCCGTGGCCATATTTCGCTATGCCTTCGCGTTCGATATGCAGCGATCGCTTGCGCGGGCTCTCCACGCGTCTCGGCCCCAGGCCGTGGCCGAAAGATTCGATGCTCGGCTCTTCCTCCGCCATGGCTCATCGACCGTGGGGGAAAGCGCCGCAAGGAAACGGCGCCGACGCAGCGACGCCGCCGATGACAACTCCCGAACGCAAAGTCGCGCCTTTCGAAAATAGATGCGCGAATATATCGGGAACCCGCGACGAAAGATAGCCGCGCGCCAGAATTGGCGACCACGGGCTCCTTCAAAACACCCCCGCCTCCAGCCCCGCGGCCATCGCCATTGCGAGCTCGCGGGCGGCGTCGACGAATTCCTCCCGCCATTCCCCGCGCAAGATGAGCGGCTCCTGCACGCTGCGCCAGCGCAAGCCGGTCGTGACGCTCTCGACGCTGCGGCGCGCGCCGGCGCCGTCATTGCCGGCGCGGATATAGAGCGCGTAAGGGCGGCCCTGCGTGCGCTCGAGGCAGGGATAATAGCTGCGGTCGAAAAAATCCTTCAGCGCCCCGCTCATATAGCCGAGGTTTTCGGTCGTCCCCAGAATGATGGCGTCCGCCGCCAGCGCATCCAGGGGCGTCGCTTCGAGCGGCGCCCGGACGATCGTCTCCACGCCATCGATCTCGCGCGCCCCGGCCAGCGCGGCGTCGCGCAGAAGCCGCGTATTGCGCGAAGGCGTATGGGCGAGAATCAGAAGGCGCTTGCGGGACATTGGGCGGCAACGCTCTCCCGCGGCCGATGCGGCATGTGCGCCGGCGCACGATGCGGCCGCGCGGGAAATGATAGCGCTTCCAGCCGAAGTCGACGCCGGTTCGGCATTGGAAACGCGTCAAAACAAAAAAGTCTAGCGCATCCTGCGGACGCTGACGCGAGAAAAGCGAGCCGAGGCTCGCTCTTTTGAAACCACGCCCGAGCAGCTGTCCAGCTCTCGCCGGCGCGGCACGCGCAGGTTGCGCGGGAGGGCGCCGCCCTCCCGGCTTCGATCAGTTCAGCGTACGACCGCCGGCGGCCTTGCAGGCGTCCTCGGATTCGACGAAGGACCAGCCCTTGCCTTTGCAGGCGTTCATGCCCTTGCAGGCGTTCTTGGGGCTGTGGCAGTCGCTCTTGCCCTTGCAGGCGTTGGCGCCGATGCATTGCACCTTGCCGGGCGTCGCCGCCATGGCCGTCGTCACGGCGCCGGCGAGCGCGAGAGAGACCGCCGCTATGGCGAGAGCCGTTCCGTTGCGAATATTGTCTTTCATGTTTCCTCCCCGAGGGGTGTCGGCCTCTTTGGGCTTCGACCGCGCCTATCTGTCGTGAATCCGCCGCAGGGGCAAGGGCGCAGACGGCTCGCCCGCGTGACTTTCGCGCCGCAAGATGGCAGAACTCGCCCCGCCTGCGGCGACGGGCCGCATTCGGAGCCTCTCATCCATGTCGATCCTCGAATCGGTCCGCAAATCGCTCGTCCCCATCCATCCGGAAGGCTATATTTTCATAGCGGCCTTCGCCATCGCAGCCCTGCTGCTGCATTGGATCTCCTCGACGCTCGGCTGGGTCGGCTTCATCGCCACCGGCTGGTGCGTCTATTTCTTCCGCGATCCGCAGCGGCTTACGCCTTTGCGCGAGGGGCTGGTGGTGTCGCCGGCCGATGGAATCGTCTGCTCCATCGGCTTCTTCCTGCCGCCGGCCGAGCTCGGCCTCGGCGCGGAGCCGATGCAGCGCGTCTCCATCTTCATGAGCGTCTTCGATGTGCATGTGAACCGCGCGCCCATCACCGGCCGCATCAGCAAAGTCGCCTATAAGCCCGGCATTTTCCTCAACGCCGATCTCGACAAGGCGAGCGAGGACAATGAGCGCAACGGCATCGTCATCGACGCGCCATCGGGCCGCTATGGCGTGGTGCAGATCGCCGGCCTGGTGGCGCGGCGCATCGTCTGCTTCGTGCAGGACGGTCAACCGATCGGCGTCGGCGACCGCTTCGGCCTCATCCGCTTCGGCTCGCGCGTCGACGTCTATATGCCGACGGGGGCCAAGCCCCGCATAGCGGTGGGCTCGCGCGCCATAGCGGGCGAGACCATTCTGGCGGATGTGAACTCCACCGCCGCCCCGCTGAGCTTCAAGGCTGGCTGAACCGTCGCCGCGAGAGAGTCCTTCCGATGAACGAACCTTTTTCCTTCGACGCCGGTCCCGAGGGCCGCGACGCGCAATTATCCGCCTCCGAACGGCGCCGCCTGCGCTTCCGCAACATTCCGATCCGCGTGGTGCTGCCCAATCTGGTCACGCTGCTGGCGCTGTCCATGGGTCTCACCGCCATACGCTACGCAACGGAAGGCAAGTTCGATACGGCCGTCACCGCGGTCATCGCCGCCGCTGTGCTGGACGGGCTCGACGGGCGCCTCGCCCGTGCGCTCAAAGGCACGTCGCGTTTCGGCGCGGAGCTCGACTCGCTCGCCGATTTCGTCGATTTCGGCGTCGCGCCGGCGCTGCTGCTCTACCTTTGGTCGCTGCATGAGATCAAAGGCCTCGGCTGGTTCGCGGCGCTCGTCTTCGCCATCGCCTGCGCGCTGCGCCTCGCCCGCTTCAACGTCACCGTGGACGAGCCGGGCCGGCCCGCCTGGCATTCGGACTTCTTCGTCGGCATGCCGGCGCCGGCCGGCGCGGTCGCGGTTCTGCTGCCGCTCTATCTCAATCTCTCGGTCGTCGACCTGCCCGGGTCCAAGGCGCTGGTGCCGCTGTTCATCGTCTATGTGCTGGGAATCGCCTTTCTGATGGCGAGCCGCATTCCGCATTTCTCCGGCAAGCGCATCGGCCGCATTCCGCGTGAATATGTCATTCTCGTGCTGTTCTGCGTCGGCGTGACGGCGCTGCTGCTCGCCATCTATCCGATGGAGACGCTGGTGCTGGCGAGCCTCGCCTATCTCGCCGCCATCCCCTTCGGCGTGAAGCGCTACAAGGAGCTGGAGCGGCAGGAGGCGGAGAAGGCGCAAGGCGCCTGACGCGGCTATTTTGCGAGGGCCTTCGCCCCCGCCACGGCGGCGACGACGCCGACAGTGACGAAAACGAGAGAGAGCTCCACGGTCTCGCCGAGGAACAGAGCGGCGAGACCGAGTCCGAGCAGCGGCTGGAGCAGCTGCAGCTGCCCGACGGCGGCGATGCCGCCCAGCGCCAGCCCGCGATACCAGAAGACGAAGCCGATCAACATGCTGAACAGCGCCACATAGGCGAGCGCGACCCAGGAGCGCGGCGGCGCGGCGAGCAGCCCCTCCGGCGCGCTGACAGCGGTCCAGACGAGCATCGCCGGCAGCGAGAGCGCCAGCGCCCAGCAGATCACCCGCCAGCCGCCGAGCCGGCGCGACAGCAGCCCTCCTTCGGCATAGCCGAAGCCCGCGACGAAGATCGCGCCGAGCATCAGAAGGTCGCCCGAGGAGATCGCGCCGTCGCCCCGCCTCCAGGCGAAGCCGGCGACGAGCGCGCCGCCGGCGAGCGCGCAGAGCCAAAAGCCCGGCCGCGGCCGCTCGCCGCCGCGCAGCACGCCGAAAGCCGCCGTCGCCAAGGGCAGCAACCCGACGAAGACGAGCGAATGGGCCGAGGTCATGCGCGTCAGCGCCAGCGCGCTGAGCAGCGGAAAGCCGACCACCACGCCCAAAGCCACGCCGACGAGCGAGAGAAGCTCGCTACGGCTCGGCCTGCTCTCGCGGAAGAGGGCCAGCAGGCAGAGCGCGATCAGCCCGGCGATCGACGCCCGCGCGCCCGTCAGAAACAAAGGATCGAAGCCCGCGACGGCGACGCGCGTCGCCGGCAGCGATCCGCTGAAAATCAACACCCCGAGCGCGCCGTTCAGCCAGCCCTCCGTCATCCTATCCATATCGAAACATCCCTTTCCTCATCGGCGAAGGATCGGACAGAACCCCTTGCTCGGCCAGAGACAGATGGATACAATTTTCGTAAACTGTTTCGACAGCATCCGTGAACTGTGCTGGGATGAAAGGCGATACGCTTGACCAAAACATCCTCGCCTCCCCGACGGATCGAGCTGGTGATGTCGACGATCCGCGAGCGGATCGCGGCGCGCCAGCTGACGCCCGGCGCGCGCCTCCCCTCGGTGCGGCAAGCGGCGCGGTCGATCGGCGTCTCCGTCTCCACAGTGGTCGAGGCCTATGAGCGGCTCGCCGCCGAGGGCGTCATAAAATCCCGCCCCGGCTCCGGCTTCTATGTTTCGGCGCCGCTGGCGCCGCTGGCGCTGGGCAAGATCGGCCCGCGCCTCGACCGCGAGGTCGATCCGCTCTGGATGTCGCGTCAATCGCTGGAGGCCGGCGAGGGAATGCTCCGCCCCGGCTGCGGCTGGTTGCCGGCCGAATGGATGCCCGAGGCGGCGCTGCGCCGGGCACTGAAAGCCGTCGCGCGGGGAAGCGCCGCCTCCCTCGCCGATTATTCCGAACCGCTCGGCCTCGCTCCGCTGCGCGGCTTCATCGCCCGCCGCCTCGGCGAGCGGGACATACCCGCCGCGCCCGATCAGATTCTGCTGACCGGCTCGGGAACGCAGGCGATCGACCTCGTCTGCCGTTTTCTGATCGAGCCCGGCGACACTGTGCTGATCGACGATCCCTGCTATTTCAATTTCCGCGCTCTGCTGCAGGCGCATCGCGCCGACATCGTCGGCGTGCCGATGACGCCGAACGGCCCCGATCTCGAGATTTTCGCGCAAAGCCTCGCGCAAAAGCGGCCACGCCTCTATCTCACCAATGCCGCCGTCCATAATCCGACCGGCGCCGCCATCTCCTCGACGACGGCGCATCGGCTGATGGCGCTCGCCGAGCCCGCCGGCCTCATCATCGTCGAGGACGATATTTTCGCCGATTTCGAAACCGCGCCGACCCCTCGCCTCGCCGCTTTCGACGGACTTCGCAACGTCATTCAGATCGGCAGCTTCTCCAAGACCCTCTCCGCCGCGGCGCGTTGCGGCTACATCGCCGCCTGCCCCGATTGGATCGAGCAGATCGCCGATATCGGCCTCGCCACGCAATTCGGCAGCCCGCGCCTCTCGGCCGAGATCGCGCTGGCGCTGCTGAAGGACGGCGGCTATCGCCGCCATCTCGAGGCGCTGCGCGCGCGTCTCGCCGGGGCGAGGACGGCGACGATCCGCCGTCTCGAAGCGCTCGGGATCACGCCCTTCGTCGAGCCCAAGGCCGGCATGTTCGTCTGGGCGCGCCTGCCGGACGAGGCCGACGCCTCGCAGATCGCGCGGCTCTGCCTCGCGGAGGGAATCGTGCTCGCACCCGGCAACGCCTTCAGCCTCGGCCAGACGGCGCGCGATTATCTGCGCTTCAACGTCTCGCAATCGGACGATCCGCGCATCTACGACTCCCTGGCGCGCGCGCTGCAGGCGAGCGCGCCGCCGATGCGGGCCGCCGGCTAGAGCAGGGCGTGCGACCATCTGGCGCTTGCCGTCCCGCCGCCGCCTGGACATAGTGGCGCGCGGCCGAAAATGCCGCCTTCCGACGCGCGAGCGTCGGGAAAAATAAACAAAGATCGGGAGGGGAGCGAAACAGCGCTTCGAACGGAGGCGATTTCGCTCTAGAACGTCGGCTCGAGAGGAGAGACTGCGCCTTTAAAAAACGGCGCTGTCGCGGTTCGCGTCATGTTCATCAAAATACTCGGATCGGGCGCCGGCGGCGGCTTCCCGCAATGGAACTGCAATTGCGCCAATTGCCGCGCCGTGCGCGAGGGCAAGCCCGGCTTTTCGGCGCGCACGCAATCCTCGCTCGCGGTCAGCGCCAATGGCGTCGATTTCGTGCTGCTCAACGCCTCGCCGGATTTGCGCCAGCAGATCGCGCAGGCGCCGCAGCTCTCGCCCAGCCCGCAGGATGGATTGCGCGCGAGCCCGATCAAATCCGTCGTGCTGACCAATGGCGATGTAGACCATGTCGCCGGCCTGCTCAATCTGCGCGAGGCGCAGGCCTTCTCCATCTATTCCTCGGGGCGCATTTTGAATGTGCTCGCCGGCAATCGCATCTTCGATATTCTGGTCCCCGAGCTGGTGACGCGCGTCGAATTTCCCTTCGACGAGGCGATCCCGCTGCATGGCGCCGGCGTCGATCTCGGCCTCGCGGTGAAGGCGTTTCCGGTGCATGGCAAGATCGCGCTCTGGCTCGAGGACAAGAGCGTCGCGGGTTTCGGCACGCAAGTGGGCGACACGCTCGGCGTCGAGATCATCGAGACGGCGACGGGCAAGAGCTGCTTCTACATTCCCGGCTGCGCGAACATCGACGAGCCGCTGAAGGAGCGCCTGCGCGGCGCGAGCCTCGTCTTCTTCGACGGAACTTTGTTCCATGAGAATGAGATGATCGAGCAAGGATTGCTCGGCAAGACCGGCTCACGCATGGGCCATGTCAATATGAGCGGCGATGACGGCTCGATGAAAGCCTTCGAGGACCTTTCCGTCGCGCGCAAGATCTACGTGCATATCAACAACTCCAATCCGACTCTCGACGCATCGTCGAAGGAACGCGCGATCGTGAATGCGGCCGGATGGGAGATCGGCGCGGACGGCATGGAGGTGACGCTATGAACGACTTCTCGACGGCCGAGTGGCACGACGCTCCTCCCTTGTCGAAGGAGGCCTTCGAGGCCGCGATCCGCGCCGTGGGCGAGGAGCGCTATCACGACAAGCATCCGTTCCACAAAATGCTGCATGGCGGAAAGCTGAACAAAGGCCAGGTGCAGGCCTGGGCGCTCAACCGCTATTGCTATCAAGAGGCGGTGCCGCGCAAGGACGCCGCCTTCATGAGCCGCGTCCACGACCGCGAATTGCGGCGCGAGTGGATTCATCGCATCCACGATCACGACGGATTGGGCGAGGAAGGCGGCGGCATAGAGCGCTGGCTCGTGCTCACCGACGGGCTCGGCCTCTCGCGCGAATACGTCACCTCGCGCAAGGGCGCGCTGCCGGCGACCAAATTCGCCGTGGAAGCCTATGTGCGCTTCGTCGTCGAGCAGCCGCTCGTCATAGCGGTGGCGTCATCGCTGACGGAGCTGTTCGCGCCGGCGATCCATCGCGAGCGCATCGCCGGAATGCTCGAGAATTACGATTTCGTCGACGATTCCGTGATGGCCTATTTCAAGCGCCGTCTCGCCCAGGCGCCGCGCGACAGCGATTTCGCATTGTCGTATATTCTCCAGCACGCCTATACGCGGGCGGAGCAGGAAGCCTGCGTCGGCGCCGTGCGCTTCAAATGCGACGTGCTCTGGGCGCAGCTCGACGCGCTCCATCAGGCCTATGTGACCGGCCTCATCCCGCCGGGCGCCTTTGTGCCGGGAGAGAAGTGAAGGACGAGAGAATGAGCGAAGCGCGTTTCGTGGTGACGCCGGAGTCGAAGCCGGCCTTCACGCGCTATTCGCGCCTGCACGAGGATGTCGTGCGGCGGCGCAAGGTGATCCTCGCGCCCGAACGCGCCTATGAGCTCGACCCGATCGGCCTCGCCGTGCTCGACCATGTCGACGGCGTCGCCAGCGTCTCCGAGATTTCGCAGCGTCTCGCGCAGACCTATTCGGCGCCCGTCGATGTGATCCAGACGGATGTGGTCAAGCTGCTGCAAGGCCTCGCCGACAAGCGCCTGCTGCGCGACGGGCCGGACGCATTTTCGCCCCCGCCCCTCTCGCAGACGGCGAAATCCTATGCGCCCTTCGAGCGCGGCCCGGCCGGACTGCTGGCCGAGCTGACGCATCGCTGTCCGCTACAGTGCCCCTATTGCTCCAATCCGCTCGATCTCGAGCGCGCCAATACGGAGCTGACCTCCGGCGAATGGGGCGACGTGTTTCGGCAGGCCGCCTCCATCGGCGCGCTGCAATTGCATCTCTCGGGCGGCGAGCCGACCATTCGCCGCGATCTCGAGGAGATTCTCGCCCACGCCGTCGACGCCGGCCTCTACACAAATCTCGTGACCTCCGCCGTGCTGCTGACGCGCGAGCGTTTGGCGCATCTCGCCGAGATCGGCCTCGATCATGTGCAGGTCTCGGTGCAGGATGTGGTCCCCGAAAGCTCGGACCATATTTCCGGCTATGAGGGCGGCGTCGCCAAGAAGCGCGACGTCGCGCGCTGGGCGCGGGAATTGGGCCTCGGCCTCACCATCAATGCGCCGATCCATCGCCAGAACATCGACCATCTGCCGCAGATCATCGATTTCGCGGTGGAGGTCGGGGCGCAGCGGCTCGAGGTGGCGCATATTCAATATTACGCCTGGGCGGAGGTGAACCGCGCCGCGCTGATCCCGACGCGCGAGAAATTCCTCGCCACCGTCGGCATTGTGGAAGAGGCGAAGAAGCGCCTGCAGGGCGTGCTCAATTTCGACTTCGTGATCCACGATCATTACGCCTCGCGCCCCAAGGCCTGCACGGGCGGCTGGGGCCGCAGCATCATGGTGGTGACGCCCTCCGGCAAGGCCCTGCCCTGCCACGCCGCGCAGACGCTGCCGGGCCTCTCCTTCGACAAGGTGCGCGACCGTCCGCTCGCCGAGATTTGGCGCGATGGCGCGGCCTTCCAGGCCTTTCGCGGCGAGGATTGGATGCAGGAGCCCTGCCGCAGCTGCGACAAGCGCGGGGTCGATTATGGCGGCTGCCGCTGCCAGGCGCTGGCCGTCACCGGCGACGCGGCGGCGACCGATCCGGCCTGCCATCGCTCGGCTCATCACGAGGAATTCGCCGCGCTCGGGCAGAACGAGTCGCTGCTGCCGGCGCCGGCTTTCGTCTATCGCCGCCTCGGCGGGGCGGACCGCAAGGAGAAGGCGCTGGACGAGCAGCCGGCGTGAGCTTCGTCAGACATCGACGAGATCGAGCCGCTTCTCGATCCGGTCGAGGCGAAACTCGATACGGTCGAAGCGGCTCGACAAGGATGCGCCCTGCTGCTCGAGGATTCCCAACCGTGTCTCGATCTCCCGATTGTCCTCATGGAGCGCATCGAGCCGCTCGTTCAGACGACGCAAATAGACCAGGACGACATTGTCGGGTTCTTCGGCCATATCTCGATCCTCTCGCGACGATCATACGCTTTCGGCCAAGGGAGACAACCGCCTCACCTCTGCGCCGGCGCGATCTGATTGCGCGGATCGTCCTTCGGATTGACGTAATCGATCGCCCAAGGCCCCATGCCGTCGATCTGAATCACCGTCTCCTGGTCGAAGAAGGCGTAATGCGCCACGCCCGGCGGCATGATCGAAAAGGCGCCCGGCGGAAGCTCCTCGACGCTGGCGCGATCGGCGGCGGCGCCGAGGCCGAGCCGCATCCGCCCGGAGACGACCGACACTACCTCCGCCTTCGGATGCATATGCGGCGGAATTCGATAGCCCTGCGGCGCCTTCAGCCGCATGACGAACAGCCCCTCTTTCGTCGGATCGCCGAAAAGCACGGCGGCCTCCGCCCCAGCCGGCAGAGACGCCGGCGCTGCCGTAAAGCGCAGATCGTCCGGCATGAGGACCTTGTGCGTTCCGACCTGATCCGCCGCCGTCGACGACGCTGAAAAAAGCGCGGCGACAGTGGCCGCCGCAATGATTGCAAGGGCGCGTCTCATCTTCGCCTCCTCCATTCGCGAACTGGCTGATCGCACACGCGGGCATATAGGGCGCAGTCACCCGACAGCCGAGCGGAATGATTGAAATTACGGCGCTTTTTTGGTGAGCGACGAGAATTCGCGGCGCAGTAACACTCGAGCAACCTCCTTGCGCCATATTTCCGCTCGTCTCGCGGATAAAGCGACCGAGTTCGCATGTATCGTCTAGTAACTTGTGCTGGAGAGTAATGTCATGAAGTCGCGAGATGCCTTGGTTCGGCTGAAACGTTTTCACGCCGAAGAGTGCCGGCGCCGCGTGGCGCAGCTTCAGACGATGATCGCCGAATTCACCCGTATGACCGGCGATCTCGATCGCGAGATCGCTCACGAGGAGCAGCGGGCCAATATCAGCGACCCCAATCATTTCGCCTATCCGACCTATGCGCGCGCCGCGCGCACGCGCCGCGACAATCTTCTGCGCTCCGTCGCCGACCTCCAGGACCAGCTGGTCGAGGCGGAGACTCATATGAAAGATGCGGCCGAGGAGCTGACCAAGGCGCAGGGCCAGGAGGCCCGCGACCGCGGCGGCGACCGAATCATCGACATGGTCGTCGAACGGCGGGTGTGACGGTTTTGCGCCTCGGCCGGGAGAGCGGCGACGCTCGATCGCCCGCAGGGCGTCGAGCCTGCCTCCGGCTCGGCGGCTTCCTCCATCCTCGGAGCGCGGCGGACAAGTCTCAGCCGGCTTTCAGGCTTGCGGTCGCAGCGCGGCCATGCCAGTGAGTGCGCGCGCTCCGCACCGGGAGCGCCGAACTCGCAGCGCCCCATGAAAAAAATTTTGGAATATGTCTGGCCTCTCGTCGGGCTGGCGGCGGTCATCGCCTCTTTCTATCTTCTCTATGGCGAATTTCGTGGCGAATCTGTCGGCGAAGAGGTCTGGGCCGATCTTCGGGCCATTTCGGTCTCACATTGGATCGCGGCCGGCTTCTGCTCTCTGCTCGCCTATGCGGCGCTCGCCTGGTACGACCGCATCGCTCTGCTCCACCTCGGCGTGAAGCACATCTCGATGACCTTCATCTCTCTGTGCTCCTTCACCACTTACGCGCTGTCGCACAATATCGGCGCATCGGTGTTTTCTGGGGCGGTGGTGCGCTACCGGGCCTATTCCACCAAGGGCCTGACCGCTGGCCAGGTGGCTGTGCTGGTGGTGCTGTGCTCCTACACTTTCGGCCTGGGCACAGTGCTGCTCACCGGCCTATTGCTGACCTATCAGCCGAGCCTGCTCGGCCGTCTCTCCGGCATGTTGCCGGACATGCTCACCAATGAGCATACGGCGCTGATCATCGGGCTCTCCTGCCTCGGCGCCGTGGCGCTCTATGTCATCGGCTCGCTGATGCATTTCAAGCCGATCGATCTCGGCAAGATCCATGTGATGTATCCGCGGCCCGAGGTCATGATACGGCAAATGTTCGCCGCGCCTCTGGAACTGATCGGCGCCGCCGGCATTATTTATTTCGCTCTGCCGGAGGGCAGCAGCACGCCCTATATCGTCGTGCTCGGCACTTTCCTCCTGTCCTTCTCGGCCGCGCTCGTCTCCCATGCGCCCGGCGGACTCGGCGTATTCGAGCTCATCTTCATCAAGGCCATGCCGGATGTGCCGCGGCTCAAAGTGCTCACGGCGCTCCTGGTGTTCCGCCTGCTCTATCTCATCATCCCGCTGCTGTTCGCGCTCGTCGTCGTGCTGCTGTTCGAGCGCGGACGTCTCGCCGAGACTTTGCGCGGCCGCGCCGACAGCGAGAGCTGACGTCGGATCGGACGGCGAGAAAAGGCCCTGAAACGACGAAGAGCCGGCCGCCTTCCGAGGCGCGCCGGCTCTTCGTTTTTAATAGAAGCGCCGTTCCGGGCGCCGAAATCACATGCGGTACTGCTGCAGACGGGTGGTCCGCAGACCGGCGAGGCCATGCTGGTCGATCGACATCTGCCAGCTCAGAAACTCGTCCACCGTCAGCGTGTAGCGGGTGCAGGCCTCCTCGAGGGAGAGCAGTCCGCCGCGCACCGCCGCGACCACTTCGGCCTTGCGGCGTATCACCCAGCGCTTGGTCGTGGGCGGCGGCAGATCCGCGACGGTCAAGGGGCTGCCATCGGGGCCGATGACATATTTGACACGCGGACGATGCGTCTCGGTCATTTTGTTACTCGCATACTCTCACGATCACTCGACCCCTCCTCTATAGGCGAGGCGATTTAACATTTGCCTAAGCCAAACTCCTGTGTTTGCGGCCAATTGAGAAGTCCGCGTTTACCATAGCTCGCGGCGGATGCGCGCGAGGGGACGAAAACTCGCTCCCGAGAGGCGCATCATCGCGCCGCTCGCGCGGCGAGCGATCGGGAATCCAAAGCAATAGCGCGTGTCTTCGCTTCGGCTCCGATCACGCGCCCTACTCGCCCGCGACGCGCTCGACCTTCACTCGGGCGAGGCCCGCCGATCGAAAGCCGAGACATTGCGCGGCATGGACCGAGACGTCGATCACTCTTCCGCGCACGAAAGGACCGCGATCATTGATCGTGACGACCACCGAACGGCCATTGCCGAGATTGGTCACGCGCGCCTGCGAGCCGAAGGGAAGGCTGCGATGGGCCGCCGTCAACGCCCCCACACGGCCTCCGCTCGCCGTCCGGCCATGATAGCCGTAGTAAGAGGCCTTACCCACCCAGGATTGTCCTGCCCCGGATTGCCCGGCCCAGGATTCGCACGCCGCCGTCGTCGAACCTGCAACAATCGCCGCTCCGATGATCCATTGTTTCAATGCGCTATCCCCCATGCCGTTTCTCTCCCGACGGCCGGCCGAGCTCGGACGGCGCTATCGAGTAGACCTGCGCTAAGGGCGAGTTGTGATCAAATAGTGGCGAGAGCGCCAGCGCCGGATTTTGCCTAGTTCCACACAAGAAGCCCGAGTAGTCTGCCCGAACTATTTCAAGATAATCTATACTAAATCCTCAAATATAGACTAATGTATTTTGCAATATATTTGTCATCGATCTACTTTTCTGTGACATAAATGGCACAGATTTCGAGAATCTGCAGCGAGGCTGTCAAGCTTTTTCGTGAAGAGGAGGATCGAGCGCAAAGCGACCGGGCCGGGCGAGCGCGAAAATGAGACGATGGCGCTATAGAGGAGCGCGAGCGCGCCGCCATTTTGGATCGGCAGCGTCGCGGCCGGCATGGCCGACGATCTTTCCGCCGCTTCCCTCAGGAAGCGGTTCTGCACGGCAAAGACATGGCGGAAACGCCCCTGCCCGGGCGCCTTCAGCGTTCCACCTCCCTCGAGGGGAGGTGGAACGCGCGCCCGCGCCGAGGGTTCGAAATCAGATCGAACTTACTTGGCGACCTGCTTGAGCTCGGCGTCAGCCGCCTTCACATGATCGCCGGCGGGCGCGAGATGATTTTGGCGAGCCTCCTCGATCGCCGCTTTCAAATGGTCGATCGCAGCCGCGAGATGCGCGTCGGGCTGGAATTTCTGCAGGGACTCGGCCTTTTCGAGCGCGAGATCGGCGTGATAGGCGACCAGCCCGGTGTCCTTCAGCTTGACCTGAGTGATCGCTTCCTCGACGTGATGGGAGGCCCGATCGAGCCGATCGTCGGCACGAGCCAGCGTCGAGGCGAAAAGAGCGCCGCCGAAAGCGAGCGTGAGAGCGGCGGTTCTGAGCTTCATGGTCGTTTCCTCGTGATCCGGCAGCCTGCACATCGTCACTGAGCGTTTCGATTATTCGCGGTCGCCGAGGATCATGTCGCGCATTTAAATGCAAGTCGGGGCGGCTTACTAGCCCATGAGAGGGATTTTCGGCCGCGCCCGCCGCGACTCACCAGAATTTCAACGAGGCGAGCAGACCTTTCTGCGCGGCCCGACGATCCTGTTCCTTGAGCTCTAGGAGGAGTTGCCGCGCGCTGGCGCGCAGGTCGAGCAGCTGCTCGTCCGAAACCTCGAAATCGACGGCCGCCGAGCGCAATTCCCGGCGCGCCGCGTCGAGCTTTTCTTGCAATAGGGCGATCAGAGAATTCTTTGCCATTTTTGTTCTCTCTCACTCGCTTGGGCGAGCCTGAGAGCGGGAGCGGCAAGAGCGCTCGAATTCCCTTTGAGGGGCCTCAATCAGATTCGCCGGTCGGGCCGAGGCCCTCGGTTGGTCGGAACGCCCACGCTCGAGCGTCTCGGCGATTATCTTTGAAGTCGCGCCAATCCGCAATCGCGCCGCGGTCGCTTCGCGGATGGGCCGGAAAGCGAGCCTGCTCGCCGGCGCCATGATCATGCGCATCGACGCCCCTACCGCCGGGAGCCTCTCTCTCCCAGATTAGGCGGGGAAACCATGCGCATAGCGGAGGACCGAATGGGCGATCAGATCGAGCTCTCGCTCACGCTCGAGCGCGTCGACGCGGCGACGCTGCTCGAATGCCTCGAGCGTCAGCTCGAGTCGCTGCAGCGGATCGAGCAGGAGGCCGGCGACGAACTCTACGCCGCCGCGCAACGTGAGAAGGCCGCCATCATACCGGTGATCATGGCGCTGGAGAGCGCCTTGCGAACCAGCCGACCGCATTGAGATTTCACGTCATTGAATGACGAGATCCGCCTGTAGGGCGCCCGCGGTCTTGATCGCCTGCAGGATCGAGATGATGCCGGTCGGCTTGAGGCCGATTTGATTGAGCCCGCGCACCAGCGTGCGCAAGGTCGGCCCCTCCAGCGTCGCGACGCCGCCGACCTCCTCGGTCGCGGTGATGCGCGTCTGGGTCGTGACCGTCGTCCTGCCATTGGAGAAAGGCGCCGGCTGCGAGACCTCCGGCGTCTCATTGATGCGCACGGTGAGGCCGCCATGCGTCAACGCCACCGGCGAAATCTTCACGTCCTGGCCGATCACCACCGTGCCCGTGCGCTCGTCGATGACGACACGCGCGGGCGTGCTCGGCTCGACGCGCAATTCGCCGATTTCTGCGAGCAGCCGCGTCGCGCCGCCGCGCGTCGCCGTCAGCGCGACGCTGCGCTCGTCGCGCTCGCGCGCCAGCCGCTGACGATATTTTCCTTGCGTGTAACGATTGATGGCGTCGGCGATGCGCACCGCGGTCTCGAAATCCGGATTGCGCAGCTCCAGCACCAGCGCGCCATTGTCGCCGGAGGGACGCGGGGCGTCGCGCTCGATCGTCGCGCCATTGGGCACGCGCCCCACTGTCGCGACGCCGTGAGTCAGCGTCTCGTTCTGGCCGCCGACGGCGAAGCCCGAGACTGCGATCGGTCCTTGCGCGATCGCATAGACATTGCCGTCGATGCCGGTGAGCGACGTCAGCAGCAGCGTGCCGCCCATCAGCGAGGTGGCGTCGCCCATCGCCGACACGGTCACATCGATCGTCGAGCCGAAGCCGACGAAGGGCGGCAGCGCCGCCGTCACCATCACCGCGGCGAGATTGCGCGTGCGCAGCGCGCTGTTGCGCACATTGACGCCGAGGCGATCCAGCATGGAGGACACCGATTGCTCGGTGAAAGGCGCATTGCGCAGCGTGTCGCCCGTGCCCTGCAAACCGACCACGAGACCATAGCCGAGCAGCTGATAGTCCCGCACGCCGCGCGGAAAGGTAATGTCCTTGATGCGCACCGAAGCGAGCGCCGGCGCGCTCATCAACACGAGCAGAACCGCCGCGATCAATCTGCGCATCATCCCTCGCTCACGCGTATGGAGCCGTCCGGCTGCACGCGGCCATTGACGACGAGCCCGCTGTCCTGATTGCGCACGCGGATGAGATCGCCGACCGAGCCGGCCTGCAGCGCGGAGCCATAAGCGATGATGACCATGCCGCCTTCGTCGAAGACGATCTTCACCGAGGCGTTGATCGTCACGACCTTGGGGGCGTCGACCGCGATCGTCGGAATCGGCCGGTCCGGCAGCAGCGTGCGCCGCGCCACTTTGCCGATGAGCGCGCCTTTCGTCTCCGCGACCGAGCCGTCCGCGCCTGCGCCGAAGCCGAAAGCCCGTTCGCCGAGCATGGAGTCGCGAATGACGTCGCCGGGATAGATGACGGCGAGCGGCACGGGGAGCATACGCTCCTGCGCGCCGACCGGCGCGTGGCCGCAAAGGGCCGCGGCCAGCGCGAAAGCGACGAGACGCGGAAGGCGCATCATCTGATTCCTTTCGAGACCGTGCCCTCCATCTCGTCCACCGCCTGGATCACCTTGGAGCTGAGCTCGAAGGCGCGCTGCGCGGAGATGAGATTGACGAGCTCCTTGACCGGATCGACATTCGAGCTCTCGAGATAATATTGGCTGAGCGTGCCGAAGCCAGGATCACCCGGCACGCCGACGACCGGCGCGCCGGAGGCGACCGTCTGCCGGAAAAGATTGCCGCCCAGCGCCTCGAGACCGGATTCATTGGCGAAATTCGCGATCGTCAGCTGGCCGAGCTGCTGCGGCGTCGTCTGACCGCCGATCGTCGCCGAGACGATGCCCGATTGATTGATGGTGATCGCCGTGGCGTTGTTGGGAACCACGATAGTCGGCGTCACCAGATAGCCGTCGCCCGTCACCAATTGCCCATTGGCGTTGGTGCTGAAAGAGCCGGCGCGCGTATAGACCGTCTCGCTGTCCGGGCCGACGATCTGAAACCAGCCGCGGCCTTGCAATGCGAGATCGAGCTGATTGCCCGTCTGCGTGAGCGACCCTTGCGTCTGCAAGCTGCGGATCGCCGCGAGGCGCACGCCGAGGCCGGTCTGCGAGCCTTCCGGGATCGTCGCGTCGCGGCCGCGGTTGGACACGCCCTGCAAGCGGTCCGCCTGATAGAGCAGATCGGTGAATTCCGCGCGCGAGCGCTTGAACGCCGTCGTATTGATATTGGCGATATTGTTGGAGAGAACTTCGATATTCTGCTGCTGGGCGTTCATGCCCGTTGCCGCGATGGCGAGCGCTCGCATGACTTACCGTTCCTTTTTCAAATCGCCATACGGCTGATTTCCTGATAGGCGCCTACCGCCTTGTCGCGCATGGCGATCGCCGTCTGCAGAGCGCGCTCGGCCGACATGATCTCGTCCACCACCTGCTGCACCGAAGCCTTGCCCTGCACGCCGGCGATGGAGGCCGCTTCGCTCGACTTCACTTTGTCGACGACATCCGTCGTGACCTGCTCGAGCACTTGGGTGAAAGACGCGCCGTCGACCGACGACGCCGCCGCGCCCTTTGTCGCTCCGCTCAAGGCGGACACGCCCACATTGGAGGCGACCGAGGCGACGATTCCGGGAACGAGTCCGATCATTGGCTTCCCTTCAGCAGATCGATCGTCATGGTGAGCAGATCGCGCGTCTGCTTCATGACCTGGAGATTGGCCTCATAAGCGCGATTGGCTTCGCGCATATCGGCGACTTCCGTGAGAATATTCACATTCGGAAATTTGACGTTGCCGTTTTTGTCGGCGGCCGGATTGCCGGGATCGTGCTCCACGCGAAACGGCGTGCGATCGACGCCGACGGCGCCGATGTGGACGAGCTCCGCGCCGGTCGCGCGATCGAGCTCATTGGCGAAAGTGACCGTCTTGCGCACATAAGGATTGGAGCCGGCGGTCGCGCCCGTGGACCGCGCATTGGCCATGTTCTCCGCGACGACGCGCAGACGGGAGGATTGCGCCTCGAGGCCCGCCCCGGAAATTTTCATGGAGGCTTTGAGCGCATCCATCTCTTACCCCTTCAACGTCGACATCCACATTCCGTGGAAAGATTTCAATATGCTGGTGCTGAGCGAAAAGGCGCCTCGAATTTCGCCCGCCTTCATCATCTCCTGCTCGAGGCTGACCGAATTGCCCGAGAGGCTCGTCTCCCAATTCCCGCTCTCCTTGGGCGAGGAGGCGTGCGGATCGAAAGCCGCAGTCTGAATATGCAGACCATTGGTGCCCGCGAGCTCCAATGCGCTACGATCCAGAACCTTGGAGAAGGGCGCGACATCGACGGCCTTGTAGCCGGGCGTGTTGGCGTTGGCGATATTTTGAGCGACGGCCGACTGACGCGCGGAGAGCCAGCTCCGCTGCTTTTCGACGAGATCGAAGAGATAGACCGGCTCGACCATGATGCCCCGCGCAGATTTGGTAACGGAAAATTATCCGTTCGGTCTTGCGTCAGGCTGGACTTGCGACGGCGATCAGCGAGACGCAGCACGCGAGGCCTGGCCAGTGTTGTGCAGAAAGTGAATGAGCTCCGCGATCGGACGATAGAATTCCGTCGGAATCATCTTGTCGACCTCGACATGATCGTACATCGCACGCGTCAGCGGCGGGCGTTCGAGCACCGGAACGCCATTCGCCTCGGCGAGCTCCCTGATCTTGAGCGCAATGAGATCGGTTCCCTTGGCGACGACGCGCGGCGCGCCGCCCTCCTCGCGCACGTAGCGCAGCGCAATGGCGTAATGCGTCGGATTGGCGATGACGAAAGTCGCTTGCGGAACCGCCGCCATCATGCGCCTGCGCGAACGATCGAGCGCGATGGAGCGCAGGCGCGCCTTCATCATCGGATCGCCTTCCGACTGCTTGAACTCTTCCTTGATCTCCTGGCGGCTCATGCGCATGTCGCGGCGCCATTTCGTGCGGCTCCAGGCGAAATCGGCCATCGCCAGCAGGACCACCGGAATGCAGACGACGCTCGTCAGCCGAATAACCAGCTTCAGCAGCAGTCCGGGCGTCTGGCCCGGCTCGACGCGCATCGAATCGATGATGAGGCCGCGGTCGACATTGAGCGAAAATATCACGGCGCCGGCGATGATGACGATCTTGGCGACGGATTTCGCGAGTTCGACGAGGCCGGTGACGCTGAAGATTCGCTTCATGCCCTCCTGTGGCGAGATGCGCGACACATCCGGCTCGATGCGCTTGAAGACGAGCCGCGGCGAGCCCTGGACAAAGGCGGCGACGAGCGCCGAGACGATGAACATTCCGAGAATCGGCGCGAGAAATCCCGCAGTCTCCAGCACGACCGTCTGCGACTGCACGTAAGCGTCGGCGGCGTTGGCGAGCGAGAATTGTCCGACATTGCCGAGCATCAGCCCCAGCGAGCCGACCAGACGCGAGCCGATCGTCTGCACGACGAAAGCGGCGCAAAGCAGAAAAGTGAGAAAGAGCGTGGCGATCGACAAGTCGCGGGAGACGGGCGTCTTGCCCTCTTCCAAAGCGTCGAGAATTTTCTTCTCTGTCGCCTCTTCTGTTCGTGATTCCTTGTCTTCCGTATCGCTCATCGCTCAGAGGCCGTCATTCGGCGGCCTCCTCGGACGATGCGCTCGAAAGATCGATCTTGCCTTGCTCGGCCAGCCGCAGAACCGTGTCGGCGATGATTCGGCGGGCTTCCATTATGTCGCGACGCGGCGGCGTCGCCCCGCTCCCCAGCTCGGCCTCCACCATGCGCCGCGTGCGCGCCGACAGCGCTGCGAGCACGAAGTCACGAACATCCACCTCGGCGCCGCGTAGCGCCATGATGACGCGATCGGCGGGAATGGCGTCGAACAAGATCATGCGCGCGCGGACATTGAGCTTGGTGATGTCCTCGAAATTGAACAACATGCCCTTCAGCGCTTCGGCGTCGCGCGGGCGCCGCTCGGACAGGCTGCGCAACAAGCCTTCGGCGTGCTCGCGCTCCATTTTATTGATGATGGCCGCGAGCTTGGCGTTCTTCGCCGCAGAAGCCGTGAGCTCTGAATTTTGTAGAAGATCCTCCTGCAAGGTCGTCTCGACCAGACGCAGCGCCTCGTCGGTCACCGCCTTGGAGGAGAGCATCCGACGCATGACGTCGTCACGGAAATCGGCGGGAAGAACCGAGAGCGCCTTGGCTGCGCGCGTCGGATCGATCCGCGACAAGGCCAAGGCCGCCGTCTGCGGATGCTCCTTGGAGAGATAATCGATAAAGGCCGCTTCCGGCGCGGCGCCGACTCGATCCCAGACCGCGCCGTTGGAGCTGCCGAGCACATCCGACATGATTTCGGCGATCTGCTCGGGCGGGATCACGCCCGCGAGCAGCTTCTCCGCCTCGCCCGCCGTGCCGCGAAGCTCAGAGCCGCCGCTCTCCAACTGCGCCATGAAATCGTCGATGAGCGGCTCTATGGCGCTCGCCGGGACCGCGCCGAGGCCGGCGGCGAATTTCGTGATCTGACGCAGTTCGTTCTGGTCGAAATGCTTCAGAACGCGCTGCGCCACATCCTTGTCCACCGACAGCAACAGCGCCGCGACTTTCTCCGGGCCATTGAGCGTGCGGCCCGCATCGGCCGCAATCAGACTGGTCATCGCGGGCTCCCGCCTCCGTCACATGCGCCGCGCGCCGCTCCCAGGCTCGATGAGCTCGGTGAGCGAGACCCCGAAGCGCGTATTGTCGTCCTCGACGACCACCACCTCGCCGCGCGCGATGAGACGTCCGTTGACGACGACATCGACCGGCTCGCCGATCTTCTGATCGAGCGGCACGACGGCGCCGCGCCCGAGCTTGAGAAGATTCGAGACCGGCATGGTCACAGAGCCGATCACCACCTGCATGACGACGGGAATGCGGAGGATAGACTCGAATCTGCGCGGGTCGATCTCCGACTCGCGCACCCGCTCCTCCATCATCAAATCCTCGCCGATCGCGCGCGAGCCGCCGATCAGCCGCTCGAGCTCCTCGCTCTTCGAGCTCTCCAAATCGAACTCACCCATGTCGATCTCTCCATTGTCGAGGCGGCCGTCGCATCGAAGCTCAGCCGCGCAGGACGTCGTCGATGAATTCCTGCTGCTGATCGACGAAATCGTCGATGCGGATCGTATAAGAGCCGTCCTTCTGGCCGATCTCGCACCAGAACAGCGACTGCCCTTCACACATCAGCGCGACGAGGCCCGTCGGCGACACGGGCAGCTCGATGACCTGCCCGATCTCGAAACGCGCCACATCGGCGAGGGTGATATCGGTCTTTTCCATCACCGCGCTCAGCGTCACCTCGGTCTGGGTGACGCGCTCCTTCATCTGCTTCGCCCAAAGCGGATCGGCGCCCGAGGGCGCAGAGGTCGACGCCTCCTGCGACAATGCGCGCCGCAAGGGATCGAGCGCGGCCTGCGGCAGGGCGACGAACAGCGCGCCTTCCGTTCCAAAGCCGCGCAAGCGGCAACGGCAGACGACGCAAAAGCCGCTTTTGCGCGCGCCCCCTGCGGGCTCGGGACGATTCTCCGCAGATTCGAGCGCGAAATTCACCCCGACCAATGAAGCGAAAGCCGCCTGAAGCGAATTCGTCACCCGCGCAAAGGCCAGTCCGCCGACGCGCGTCTCGATCGCAGTGAGCTCGCGCTCCGCCTCGTAAGCCGGCTCGGAGCCATCCGAGCCGAACAATCCTTCGAGCAGCGTGAAGACGAAGCGACGGTCCGCGCCGATCGTCGCCTTGGCGTCCGAGTCGGCGGCAACGACATAGGCCGCGGCGAGCGCCACGCGCTCGCATTCGATCGCGATGTCGCTCGCCCGCACGACCGTCACGGTCTCGACGGCGAATTGCATCGCGCCTTCGGCGAGACCGCGCATCGACTCCTGCACTTGCGTCGCCATCGCGTCGAACACCGCGCGCAGAAGCGGCATACGATCGAGCGATGGGCCGCCGCCCGAGAGCAGACGCTCCTTCACTCCCTGCGAGGCGAAATCGACGGCGCCATTCATGCTCATGCCTATCACGCCGCCTCGGCGGCGCCGCCCGAAAGCGTCTCGTTCTCGACCTCGTCGATCGAAGGACGCTCGTGAGAGGGAATGGATTTACGTCCGTGCTCGACAGCGACTTGCGGCATGGCGCCGTTCATGAAGGCGAGCAGCGTCTGCTTGACGATGACATAGAGGTGGCATTCCTTGCTGCGCGCCACCTTCACCTTGAAGGCGAGCGGCGTGACAATGCCGTAGGACACGAAAATTCCGGCGAATGTGCCGACCATGGCGGCGCCGATGAGGCCGCCGAGCAGCTCCGGCGATTGATCCAGCGCGCCCATCGCCTTGATGACGCCGAGCACCGCCGCGACGATGCCGAGCGCCGGCAGGCCGTCGCCGACCGAGGTGAGCGCATGATAGGGCTTCAGCCGATCATAGCGGATGGCGGCGATCTCCTCGTCCATCAGCGCCTCGATCTCGAAGGTGCGGACATTGCCGATGATGAAGAGCCGGCAATAGTCGCAGATGAAGGTGGTCATCTCCTTATTGGCGAGCACCTTCGGAAAAGCGGTGAAAATCTTCGATTCGGCCGGATTGTCGACATGCGCCTCGACCTCGTTGCGCGGCTTGCTGCGCAATTCGCGCATCAGCGCGTGCAGAAGACCGAGGATGTCGAGGAAGTCGCGATGCTTGGGGCCCTTGTCGAGGATGGCCTGGCCGAGCGCCTTGCCGGTGTCCATGATGACCTTGGTCGGATTGGCGACGACGAAAGTGCCGAGCGAGGAGCCCATGATGATCACGAACTCCCAAGGCTGCCACAGCACGATCAAATGGCCGCCGAGCGCGGCGAAGCCTCCGAACATGCATCCCATCGTGATGATCAGCCCGACGAAGAATCCCATGACGCCGTCTCTCCCGATGGAAATTCGATTAACGAATTAGTCATCCTCGCTTGCGCGAAGCTGACATTTTCTTTCAGCCTCACGCAAGCAAAACCGGTCAGCTTGCGTGACGAGCGGCGGGAATCGCGCCGCGACGCTGCGCACGGATATCGGCAACATGCAATCGGCTTTTTACGTCTCGCTTTCGGCGCAGGTTTCGGTCGACAAGCGGCTGGAGACGCTCGCCAACAACATCGCCAATGCGGCGACTCCCGGCTACCGCGCCGAGGGCGTGAGCTTTCAGCAGGTCGTTTCCCAAACGGATACGAGCAAGATCGCTTACGTGTCGTCCGGCAAGGATTTCATCTCGCGTGCGGCGGGCGAGCTCACCAAGACGGGCGACCCTTACGACATGGGCATAGTAGGCAAAGGCTTCTTCGGCATTCGCACGCCGGACGGAACCGCCTACACGCGCGACGGTCGTATGCGCATGAACGAGACCGGCGATCTGCAGACGGTCTCTGGCTTTCCGATTCTCGACGCCGGCAATTCGCCCATCGTGCTCGACCCGACCGCCGGGCCGCCGATGATCTCGCGCGACGGCATGATCACGCAGAGCGGCCGCCAAATCGGCGCCGTCGGCCTCTTCGCCATAGACGAGACCGCAGAGCTCACGCGCGGGCCCAACGCGAGTATCATTCCTTCCAAGCCGGCGACCGCTGTGCTGGATTTCGTGCGCAATGGCGTGCAGCAAGGCTTCATCGAGGGCTCCAATGTCAATCCGATTCACGAAATGGCCAAGCTGATCGCCACGTCGCGCGCCTTCGACAGCGTGAGCTCGATGAACGACATGCTCGACAGCTCGCAACGTGAAGCCATTCGCACGCTCGGCGGCTCATGACGTCGCTGCAGCGTCTCCGTGAGGCGGTCGAGCGCCATCAGCGCCGCGCCGAGCCTATACGCGTCTTCGGGCTCGTGACCGAGGTGACGCCGTCGTATTGCCGCATTAGCGGCCTGTCCGAATTCGTCGAGCTCGGCGAATGCGTGCGCATAGGGGCGCCGAAGGATGGCGCGCTGGGCCAGGTCGTGCGCGTCGGCAAAGAGGGAGCGATCGTCAAATCCTTCGACAATCGCGTGCGCATCGGCCTCAATTCGTCCGCCTATCGCGCCGGCCCCATCGCCGTCGCGCCCAATCTCGACTGGTCGGGACGCGTGCTCGACGCATTCGCCCGACCGATCGACGAGCACGGCCCCCTGTCCATGGGCGATTCGGCCTTCGACGTCGACGCCGCCGCGCCCAGGGCGATGCGCCGTGCCCGGGTGAACGTCGGCGTGCGCACCGGCGTCAAGGCGGTCGATTGCTTCACGCCGATCTGCGCCGGACAGCGCATCGGCATTTTCGCCGGCTCGGGCGTCGGCAAATCGACCCTGCTCGCCATGCTGGCGCGCGCGCCGGGCTTCGACAATGTGGTCATTTGCCTCGTCGGCGAACGCGGCCGCGAGGTGCGCGAATTTCTCGACGAAGTGCTCGGCGGACAGGCGAGCGAGGCCATCGTCGTCGTCGCTACCGGCGACGAAAGCCCGATGATGCGCCGTCTCGCGCCGCTCACCGCGACGACGATCGCGGAATATTTCCGCGACATGGGACGCAATGTGCTGCTCATCGTCGATTCGGTGACGCGCTTCGCGCACGCCTCGCGCGAGGTGGCGCTGGCGGCTGGCGAGCCGCCGGTGGCGCATGGCTACACGCCGAGCATATTCGCCGATATTCCGCGGCTGCTCGAGCGCGCCGGCCCCGGCGAGGAAGGGAGTGGATCGATCACCGGCGTCTATTCCGTTCTCGTCGACGGCGACAATCACAATGATCCGATCGCCGACTGCGTGCGCGGCACGCTCGATGGCCATATCGTGCTCGACCGTGCCATCGCCGAACAGGGCCGCTACCCGGCGATCGATCTCAAAGCCTCGATATCGCGCCTCGCGCATCACGCCTGGAAGCCGGAGCAGCGGCATCTCGTTCAAAAGCTGCGCGCGCTGGTGTCTCGCTACGAGGATACGCGCGATCTGCGAATGCTCGGCGGCTATCAGCGCGGAGCCGACGCCGAGCTCGACCAGGCGGTCCAGCTCGTTCCAAAACTCTATGACGCGCTGATGCAGTCGCCGCAATCGCCGCCCAGCGTCGACCCCTTCCGCGAGGTCGCCGACAGGCTGCAGGGCGCGGCGCACGGCTGAGCGGGAAAAGCCCACGGCGCTCGGTCAACCAAACTTTCACTCCTTCGCAGTCATGATCCCGGCCCTGCCTGCGGCTCGGAACCATGACGGATTTCACGACCATTCTCGACTGCCTGGAAAAAGCGTCCCGGTCGAAGGAGCGCGACGCCGGGCCTCTACGTCCGCCGCCCATCGGGGCGATTCTCCGCGAGGAGGCGCGGCCCTCGCCGCCGTCCGCTGCGGATCGCGCGGCCCGCGTCTGCCGCGCCTATGGCGTCGATCGCGCTGAACTGCGGGAAGCGCCGTCACAGCCCAAACCCGCTCGGCTACCCGAGCGCGAGGACGTTCTCGCCGAGCTCCTGCGCGCCGAAGGCTCGCCCGCAAAGCTCGGCGCGCTGCGGCGACGGCTCGCCTGGGCCTGTCATCCCGATCGGCAGGAGAAGTCTCGCGCCCGGCAGGCCGAACGAATGCTCGCGGAGTTCAATGCGCAAATCGATCAGGCGATCGCGCGCGCCGCCGCGAGACGTTGATCAATCGCCGACGATGACGCCGCCGGCGGTGACGAGCGCCCATTTTTCTCCGCGGCGCTCGAGCGCGGCGACGCGGCCGAGCCCATCGACGACATCGCCCGGCGAAACTTTGACGATCGCGGTCGGAGTCTGCAGCAAAGCGACGCCGGAACGCACGCTGAGCAGCGAGAAGCCGGGAACGCCGGTCTCCGAT
Source organism: Methylosinus sp. RM1 (assembly GCF_011378635.1). NCBI lineage: Bacteria > Pseudomonadati > Pseudomonadota > Alphaproteobacteria > Hyphomicrobiales > Methylocystaceae > Methylosinus > Methylosinus sp. RM1. The sequence continues at coordinate 116,115 of NZ_WOVC01000007.1, read as the reverse complement.
TGCGGCTCGCCGATCGAGCCGACCGGCGTGTAGTCGACCGGCCCCCGCTGATCGGCGAGCTGGGTCTGGATTCGCTTTGCGGCGATGACCGTCGGGCGGCTGTAGATCGCGAGATGCTCGAGGCCCGCGAATTGTGGCCGACGCTCCACATCCGAGATCATATAAGCGGCGAAGGCCGTCGAAACGACGGCGAGACCGACGCCCGTCGTGCGCAGCGCGAGCTCCCCGAACTCGCGCGCGGGGCGCGGCGGCGACGCGCGGCGCTCGGCGACGAAAGGCGCCGACGCGACCTTCGGCTTCCTGCTCGGCGGCCTGCGGCGGGTCGAATCAAAGCGAGATATAGGAGCGTCAGCCATGCGATCCTCCCTCGAATCGATGAACTGGATATGGATAGCTCAAAAACGCGCGAAGTTGAATCGCCTCGCGAAAATTCGACAAGCTTCGGGAAATGTTGGGCCGCTAGCTATCGCATCCGACGCGAGACGCGCGTCGACGGCGTAAATTCGTCGCCGCAGAGCGAGACGGCGAATGATGCGGCCGAGTTCCGTTCGACAGTCCGGAGCGGGCAGACGGTGAATTGATGCGTATCGACCAATCGTCGGATCCCATGGACGCGCTGCCGATCGGCTTGGCGAAGCTCACGAGGCTCGCTTTCGCCGGCGTCGATTTGAGCCGCGTCGCCGGCCGCCTGCTCGGCATGTGCGAGCAATATCCCGACCACGCCGGCGCGCTGATGGATCTCGCCGTCATCGATCAGCTCGAAGGAAATCTCGCGATCGGACTGAAGCGGCAGGCGATGGCGCTCACCAAGCAGCGCGTGTTCCGCAGCACCTGCTGCGGCGCCAATCCGCGGCTGCGCGTTCTCGCCTTCGTCGCCGCCTCCGACATCGGCGCCAACACACCGCTGGAGTTTCTGCTGGAAGGCTCCGACATCTCTCTGACGATGGTCTATGTGATGCCCGGTCGCGAGCTGCCGAGCGCGCTGCCCGATCACGATCTCGCTTTCGTCGCGATCGCCGCCACGAGCCCGAACCGTCGCCTGCTCGCCGAACTCGAAGATTTGCTCGCCCATTGGCCGACGCCGGTCGTCAATCTGCCCGGCCGCGTTTCAATGCTCGAGCCCGTCGAGCTCGCCGCCAATCTCACGGAAGCCGGCCTGCGCACGCCGATTTTGCGCCGCGTCCCACGCGACGAGCTGTGCGCAGTCGCGGAGTCGTGCGCCGCCGAGTTGCGCTATCCGATCGTCATCCGCGCCGTCGAACAGCGCAATGAGCGTGGCGCGGAAAAGGTCGACACGCCGATCGGGCTCGGCCTCTATCTCGGCAAGCGATCGGATCGCTTCTATCTCGTTTCGCCTTTCGTCGACTGTCGCGGACAGGACGGCCTCTTTCGGAAGATCCGGCTGCTGTTCATCGATCGTCGTCCCTACGCTTGTCACCTCGCGGTGTCGGAGGGCTGGAACGGCTCTTATGTCGACGCCCGAATGGAAGCGGACATGCGGCGGCGACGGGAAGAAGAACATTTCTTCGCGACCTTCGACACGGATTTCGTGACGCGCCATTCGGCCACGCTCGAAGCGCTGGTCGAATGCGTCGGCCTCACCTATTTCGGAGTGGATTGCGCGGAGACGAAGAGCGGCGAGTTGGTCGTCTTCAAGGTCGACCATACGCTACTGGTCCACGATATGGACCCGGTCGACGTCTTTCCCTACAAGCCGCCGCAGATGCGCAAGATATTCGACGCCTTCGCCTCCTATCTGCATCGCGCCGCAGGCTAGCGGCCACGGCCGAAACGCGCGGCGAAACGAGAGATTGGAGACTCTCCGCGCTTAAATGTGAGCCGGAAAGATCGAAAGCCGACGGACGCCGAGCGCGAATGCGCTCAGCGTGACGCCGACTCGCGGCGTGGACGACAAAAATCGCGCGAGGCGTCGGTCCAAGCGCCGAAACCGCTGGCGACCATATTCGCGATCACTGCGCATACGTAGCTCTTTTGCGCCGGCGCATTTTTGGGGCCGGCGTGATAGCGGGCGACGGCCGCGGTCCAGCTCCCTTCGCTCTTGTGGAGATTTCGAAGGAAGCGCGCCGCGTAATCGACATTGGCGCGCGGATCGAACATCGCCTCCACGCTCGCAAATCGAGCGCCATGGTAGTGATGGTTCACCTGCATACAGCCGATGTCGATGAGCACGGCGCCCGACCGCCGCGCCGCGAGAAAGCGCATCATCGCCTCGCGGAAATCCGCGCTGAACACCGCTCGCCCTTCGACATTCATCGCGAAAGCGTTGAGCCCGTCTTTCTGGCCGGTTTCGGTGAGCGCCACCGCATAGAGCACGGCGAGAGGAACCGCATTCTCATTGGAGGCGCGGATCATCTCCCTTTCGCAAATATTGGAGGCCGGTCGGCTGTCGGCGCGCGCGTCACAGATAGACGTCGTCGCCGCGACGAGCAGCGACGCGCCGAGGCTCCCCATTCGGCGTCGAATCGTTCGCCTCGCCGCTGGCGCTCTGCCTGCGATCTCCGCCCTGTCCGCCATGGCCCACTCCCTGTCGATCGACGCTCTGCTCGTCGCGTCCGGCGCCTGTTCCGCTCGATTGCGCAAAGGCGGCCCCGCTATCCGACGCCGCTTGCGCAGCTCCGCCGACCGCGACGTTCTGACCGATCTGAATCGTGCAGGAATCGACCGTGCAGCCAGACGACTGCATCGCCTCGACGAGTCGATCGCGCGTCGCATCGAGCCGATGCAGCGCCTCTGGCGATTCGACGCTGATGCGCATATCGATTCCCGAATGCGCGAGCTTCATTTTGACCGTAACCGCGCCCAGAGAAGCGGGCTCGAGCTCGATCGTCAGAATTTTCGGCGCGCCGACATGACGCTGCGCTTCGACAATGGGAGCCGCGCTTGCGGCCGCTGTCGCGGGCGCAGACGCAGGCGAAGCGGAAGCGAGAAGGCTGCGCGCCTGCGGGACGAGCAATTCTGCGAAAGCGGTCGGGAGCTGCGTCGACGGGGCGAAGATTGCGAGCGTTCCGATCGGTTCCGGCGCCGAGACATTCGATGTGTCGGGCTGCGCGGGCGAGACGCTCGTCGGCGCCTGGACGTAATTCCCCACATCGTGAGCCGCGGATCTCACATCGACGTTCGACCCGCGCCGGTCGCTCGTCTCAGCGAAAAAGCGCCGCTCGGACTGGCGGCCACAGTCCGACGACGGGTCCGCTCCGGGAGCGCCGATGGGCGGCGCAATGCCGGCTAGGGACGGTGAGACCGGCTGCGCGGCGTCCGACGACTTCGACCTCGAATCATTGCCCGAAGCGCGGTCGGTCGACGATGACGTAGCCACACGATCATTGCTCGGCGCGACGCTCATCGCACCAACAGATGCATCGGTCGCGAGAGACCCGCCATGGATTTCGACAGATGACGCCGGCCGCGATTCCAAAGCCGAACGAATCGACGGAGTTTGCATGAGCCGCGATGCGGCGGAACCGAGCGCCCGACCGTCATCGACCTGCGCCGACGATCGCCATTCCGGCCGCGCCGGCGAATCGGACAAAGGCGCCTCGGAAAGGCCCAGCTCGTCGATCTCTGTCACAGCGGATGCAGATCGCGCGATCCGCGAAGAACGATCGCCGATCACGCTCGCAGAGGTCGCGCGCGGCGAAGGCGATATCCCGATTTGCGTCGAACGTTGATTCACGGCGACGGAGCCGAGCGAAGCAAGAATGGCGCGGTCCGCCACGCCAATCGAATCGATAGGCGTCGAGAAGGCGCGATCGTCGCCCGTCGGAACGGCGAATGCCGATGCCGCAGCGTAGAATCGTGGAGACGCCGCTTCGGATTGCGAGGCGAGGCCCTCGAATCTCGTTTGCCGGGTGGCGGGCGACGTCATGGCTTCACCATCCGTCGCCGTCTGCGCCGATCGAGGCGCGGCGGTTGTGCTCGCGGCGACCATCGGCTCGCTCGACCAGAAAGCGGCCGCTGGCGGCGGCTGCGCGGCCGGATCGGCCTGCGCCGTATCGAGCGGCGTCTCGACCGAAGGTCGATTGTTTTGCGACGTCGCGATGCGGCGCGAATCACGTACAGAGGCAGCGCTCGCGCTATCGTCTTTGGCGGCCTGCGACGGCAGAGGCGTGCTCTCGAACGGCAATGCTGGGAGGTCTTGCCTCCGCGCCGGCTCCAAAGGAGTCATCCGCGACGCGACTCGCGAATCTTGCGACGAGATCGAAGCTCGATCGGACAAGGCGTCGACGTCGCGAGCCGCAGCGATCGCGCCGTTCGACGCTCGCGGCGTCAGGCTGTCCGTTGTTCGCGCCGGCGCGGACGCGCCATTGAACGACTCCGACGGCGCGGACGCGTCATCGAAGGGCTGCAAGGCCGTGACGCTTTGCAAATGGCGCGACGACGCGCGCGTATCGGCGCCCCACGCGACGACGTCGGGCGCATGAGCGAAGGTCTCGTCCATCGACGTTTCCATCGCAGCGGACAGCGAGGCCGCGATCCTTCCCGGCGACGCGCTGGCGATCGCTTCTCGATCCGCTGCTCCAACGTCGATGGCGTACGGATACTCTGTGGCTCGCACGGATCGCTCGTAGGAATGCGGAGTCGGGCCAATCGCCATCGTCACATTTGGGCCGACAGCGGCATCAATGGACGCCGTCGCCATGAACGATTTGCGCTCGAGCGTCGCGGCGCTCCGATGTGTCGGTGTCGGCGTCGCCGCCTCGGCCGATGCGCCGCGCAGATCCGTCCTCGTGATGAGATCGGCTCGATCATCGCCGGCGGAAAGAGCATCCCCTCCTCTCGCGGTCGCGACATTCGTCGTCGCCGACGCCGTCCTGACAGGCGCATCATTTCCCGTGCGCCTGTCGGCCGTGTCAGCAATGCGATTGGGCGCTATCGCTCCGACAGACGTAAATGCGGTAGATGCGCCACTCTCTGCGCCGCTGGCCATGAGAGTGGATTCGCTCGCGTCGGCGCGGGTCGGCGCAACCTCGTCGGTCGAGGATTCGGCGTCGGATCGCGCCGGAGCCGATCGCGAGCTCGAAGGCGACCAATCGATATCGAAAGGCGGAACCGTCGCGAAAGCTTGCATTTGCAGTGGCGCATTGCTCGCCGTGTCAGTGGCGACGGCTTCCGACGCGGGCCGACGATCGGGACGATCGTCGGCGCTCTCGGTCGTCGCGCCATTGGAATCGGCCTTCGCCATACGAGCGGCGGGAGCATTTCGCTCGTCGAGATCGGATAGAAGCGACGCGAAATGACTCGCATCGGCGCCATCGGCGTCGCGTGGGGCCGGCGAAGCGGCGTCGGCATGGCGGCCGAGCAGACGTCCCGTCGGCAAATTGGGGAATAGAGCGTCGAAGCTCATCGGCGCGTCGCCCGCTGGAGCAGCGCATCGGCGTCGCTCAATGCCTGTTGCGCGCCGCGTTCGATCGTCGATTCGGGACGCACCGCCTCGAGGGCCGGCGCTGTCGGCGCGGCGGAGGAAACGCCCTCCGACTCGCCTCGAAGCCGGCTGATCGCGGCGGTCACGATATCGCGGACCTCGACGTCGGCCGCTGGCAGCATTTTCGGATCTATTTTTTCGAACTCCACTTCCGCTGTCTCGAAATCGCCAGCGAGACCGGCGAGCGCAGCGCGGTAGAGCTCGACGCGCGCACGCCCGACCGGAGAATCGGCGAGCGGTCCTGCATATTGCGTCTCGGTCGTCGCCAGCGCGACGCGGCCGCTCAGAATAGCTTGACGCGCGACTCCCATATGGGTCTCGAAGCGCAAAGCAGGCGAGGCTCCTTTCAGCAACGCTCGAAACTCTCCCAAGCGGGAATTGTCGCCGATCGCGGCTGCGCGCAAGGTCGCGGCGCGCATCTCGTCCCAATAATTGCGGGCGAACGGCGACTTCGCATATTGCGCGCCATAGCGGCGTCCGAGCACCAGAAATTTCACCGGGTCCTTGGCCGCGTCGACAATCGACATCTCGCGACGCAACGCCGCTTCTTCGACGAGCGAGCTCGGCATCAGCAGACGCGAAAGATCGAACAGATCGCGCGCCTTTGCTCTGTCCGTCGCGATCAACAATCCGCCCTGGATCAAAGCGAGATGCGCGGCGAGCGTGTCGCCGAGCGAGCGTGCGTCGATCGGCGTTAGTAGCTTGGCGGCCTCCGCGTTACGTCCTTCTGCATAGGCGACCGCGCCGGCGACCAGCGGCGTGTCGGCGGCAGGAACGAGCTGCGCATCGAGGACCTTGCGGATCGTCCGGGACGGCCCTCCGCAAAAGAGAAAAATGGCCGCGGCGGCAGAATTGCTTCTTTCCTTCCAAGATTCGGCGTCGAGAGAGGAGACGAGCTGCTCGATCCGCTCGATCTGCGCGGGAATCGCGCCGCGAGCGCCGGCGGCGCCCTGCACCATCGACCCTTGCAGCGCGTTGAGCACACGCACCTGCTCGGTGAGCTCGCCTGCATCGGCGCAGAATGAGAGACCAAGAATCAAGCCGGCGGCGAGAGCTGCGCGCGCAGAGGTCCTCAACGATCGCTCCTGCGCAGCAAAATTTCGATACGGCGATTGACCGCCGCGAGCGGCTCTTTGGGGGTCTTCGGCCGACGGTCGGCGTAGCCCGCGATCTTCACCACGCGCTTTTCCGGGAGCCCGCCCCGCACGAGCATGTAATAAGCCATATTGGCGCGATCGGAAGAGAGTCGCCAATTATCATAGGCGGCCGATTTATACGATCGCCCGTCCGTATGTCCGCGCAGCTCGATTTCGCCGCTCTGCTTGGCCAAGAGCTGGCCGATCTTTCCGATGATGCGCACAGCCTGCGGCCGGGGCTCGACCGAGCCCACCGCGAACATGGAAAAATTGGCGTCGTCGGTGAGGCTGATGAGCACCCCCTCCTGAGTCTCGGTCACTTCGACATGCGGCATGTCGCGCAGAGCGGCGGCCTCGGCCTTGACGACCTTTTCGACCGCGGCCCTCATGCCCGCCGCAGCGGCTTCGCCCTTCTTGTCATCGACGGACGGCGGCGCTGCGAGCGCCGCGCGTTGCGAAAGCGCCGAGGATTTGGAGCCGCCGCGCGGAGTCGAAGCAGCGGGCTTCGGGCGCGGCGCCTCCACAGGCTCGGCGGATATCGATTTATCGGGCGATCCATTGTCCTCGATGCGCTCTTCTACATAGCCGACGCCATGCGCGCTGCGATCGAAAGGATCGCCGAAGGACGAAGCTTGTGGTGATTTGCGGTCGATCTCATCGAGCGTCGACATCGGGTCATAGAGGAGCGCAGCCTCTCGCTGCGGACTGCCCTTCTCCGCGGGACCGGGGGGCGCGGAAGCGATCGCGCCCTGGTCGGGCGCAGTGCTGGACTGCTGGCTCTTGCCCTGGCCGGCCTCGGCCGGATCCCGCAATCCCTTATGCGCCGGATTAGAGTCGATGAGCTGCACGGGATTGAAATATTGAACGATCGCCGCCTTGGTTTCCTTCGAGGTCGAATTGATGAGCCACATAACCAGAAAGAAGGCCATCATTGCGGTCATGAAATCGGCGAAGGCGAGCTTCCAGACGCCGCCGTGATGACCTTCTTCCTCCTCCCCGTGCTTCTTGCGGATGAAGATGATCTCGCTTTCCTCGTGATCGCTCATGCGGCGTCGTCCCCTTCGCGCAGCTGCGCCATCCAGTCGCCGAGGCGGGTTTCGATCGTCGTCGCATCGAGGCGCGCGCGCACGTCGACGCCTGTGACGTCGTCGATCTTGGTGGCGATATCCTCGCTATGCAATTTCGTGCAGATTGCTTCGAGCAAATCCACGGGCCCGCTCAGATGGACCACTGGATTTTCGCGATCCGCGATCAAGACTCGTAATGTCTCTATGAGGCCGGCCAGCATCCGCTCTCGGATCTCGCGCACCACGAAAGGCTCGAGTATGTGCTCGACATCATCGCCGATGCGCGCGGAGAAACGGCTCAACGCGTCTCGAAAATCGCGAGCGAGCTTTTCGCCTTCCTCACGCGACCAGCGGCGACGCTCCTCCTCCAAGCGCTGGGCGAAGGTTGCGCGCTCGCGCTCGATTTCTTCATCGAATTGGAGCTCGGCGGCCGCTCGCCCCTCCTCGAGCAATTGCTCCCGCAGTTCATCGGTCAGCCGCGGCCACAAATCTTCCGGCTCGGCCTCTGGGATTTCGAGCTCCGGCTCCGGCTCTACGACCTCTAGCGCGAGCGCGAGCGGAGGCGGTTCGGGCGCGATGATCGTCGGCGGCTCGTCGAAGCGCGGGAGATAAAAGGCGACCGAGCGCGCCATCAGACGCGTCCCTCCGCATACATCCATTGCTTCAATATCGCTACAGCCTGCATCTCATCGGCTTCGATCAGCTGCTCAAGCCGTTTCTGCTGAGTGAATTTTCCGTGATCGGCGATGTCTTCGATGAGACCTGTGTCGACGGCCGCGGCCATTGTGAATTCCGGCGCTTCGAGCGGCGTGAAGGGCAGCTCCACCGCATTATCCATATCGAGCATCGGCGCGGCATCTTGGGCGAGAGCCGTCGCCGGCGTCTCGGCGAGCAAAGCGCGCGACGCCGGACGCAGACCGAAAACGACGAGCATCACAGTGACGGCGATCAGCGCAAAGGCGTTGATGACCGAGCCGAGCTGGTGGGTGAGCGCGTCGGCCCAGCCCGGCGCCTCGACCGGGCCCATGTCGTTCTCATTCGGCATGAAGTCGACGGCCGAGACCTTGACAGTGTCGCCACGCTCCTTGCGCAGGCCGGCCGCGGTGGAGACCAATTGCTCGATCTCCTTGATCTGTCGCTCGATGGCTTCAGGCTTGGGTCCGTCTTTGCCCGGCCCGCCGAGGCTCGCGCGATTGACCAGCACCGCGATCGAAATGCCTTCCACCGTATAGCCGCCGCTCACCGTGGTGATCGTCTTGGACGAGAGCTCGAAATTGGTGAGCTCTTCGTTTTTCTTGTTCTCGTCGTTGGACTGCTTTCCCTCGGAGGCGGATGGCCTATTGTCCTGCGGAATGTTGCGGTCCGCGCCGGCGGCGCCGGTGGTGCTGTTGTTCTGCGACGTCGAGTTCTCCTTGACGACGCGCACCGATCGCTCGATCCGCGATTCGGGATCGAAGATCGTCTCATTTGTCTGCTTGCGATCGGTGTTGATGCGCGTTCGCACGCTGACCTGGAAATTAGACATGCGCAGATAGGGCGTCAGCGTGCGACGGATATTGTCCTGAATGTCCTTGGCGACCGTGCGCTCCAGCGTCAGCGTCTTGCTCGGCACGGCTTCGTTCTCGTCGCCGGCGGAAGTGGTGAGCAGCATTCCGTCGGTGTTGAGCACCGTCACCTGATCGACCGACATGCCGGGAATGGAGGCGGCGACAAGATGGCGTATAGCGTGCGCCGCCTTCGAATCGTCCGGACTCTCGGTACGAATCACGACGGAGGCCGAGGGCGGCTGCTTGGCGCGGCGGAAGGAGCCCTCGTCGGCGAGGACGATATGGACGCGCGCCGCCTTCACTCCGCGAATCAGCTGAATGGTACGGGCGAGTTCGCCCTCGAGCGCGCGAATGCGCGTGACCTCTTGCATGAAAGAAGTGAGGCCGAGCGATCCGACCTTGTCGAAGAGCTCGTAGCCCGCATTGGCGCTCTGCGGAAGGCCGCGTTCGGCGAGCATCATGCGCGCCGGCGCAGTCTGACCATAATGGACCGAGACGGCGTTGCCCTCGGGATTGATATCGAAAGGAATGCCGCTCGACTTCAATGCGGCGCCGATACGGCTCACATCCTCGCGATCGAGGCCCGCATAGAGCACTTCGAAGTTCGGACGCGAAAGATAATAGGCCCCGACCCCGGTCACCGCCAGGACGAGGACGAAGATCATGGCGAGGGCCGCGAGCTTGCGGGGACCCAGTCCGAGCAGATTGTCTCGCAGCTGATTTAGGCGGTCCATCGGGAGCGTTTCATCGGGTTGACGCGATGCGGTGCCCCAATGTGCCGCCTGTGGCTTGTGCGAACTTTGCCGAGCGTCTCAATTCAAAAGAGCGAGGGCCTCGTCGCCCCGGCGAGGCCCTCGCTCGAATGCCGGTCAGCGCTCACTGGAAGAGCTTGAGGATGATCTGGCTGTTCTGGTTCGCGATCGACAGGGACTGCACGCCGAGCTGCTGCTGCGTCTGCAGCGCCTGCAGGCGCGTCGAGGCCTCGTTCATATCGGCGTCGACCAGCGAGCTGACGCCATTGGTGAGCGCTTCGTTCAGCGTCTTCACGAAGGCTGCCTGACCAGTGACAGTCGTCTGCGTCGCGCCGATCTGGGCGGCGTATTTGGTGAGATCGGAGATCGCCTTGTCGGCGTTGGTCAGAGTGTCGGTAATGACCGAAGTCGAGCCGACATCGGTCGCCGTCAAATTGGTTAAATCGGTCGCCGCCGTGGCTCCTACGCCCTGAGCGGCTTCGAGAATGCCCGAGCCGGCCGGGACGGTCGGCGAGGCGCCGCCGCCGCCGATCAGCGCGGTCGCGGTGAGATTGATCGTGTTGAGCGCCGAGGCCGTCGCGCCGCCGCCATCGGTGTAGGAGGCGATGAAGGCGAAGGAGCTTTGCGAGCCGTCGAGAATGTTGAGCCCGTTGAAGCTCGCCGAGGCGACGATGCTGCGGAGCTGATTGCTGAGGCCGGTGAGGCTGGTGCCGATCTTGGCCGTGTCGGCGCCCGGCTGAGCCGCCTGCGCCACCGCCGATTTGATGTTGTTGAGCACCGAGATCGCATTGGTGACGGCGGTCTGAGCAATGTTGAGAAGGGACGAGCTCACCGCCATCGAATCGCCGATCGTCGACAGCACGCCCTGATCGGACTTCATCGTCTCGGCGATCGACCAGGTGGAGGCGTTGTCGCTGGCGCTCGAAATCTTGAGACCCGTCGAGACTTCCTTCTGCGTGTTCGCGAGCGCCTGCTGCGTCGAGCGAAGCGATTGAAGGGCCGTTATGGCCGAGGAGTTAGTGAGAATGCTGGACATGACTCATCGATCCCTTTTGGGGTGAAACTAGTGACGAATGGCATCCCGGAATTTCACCGGCTCGACGGAAACGGCATCATGCCTTTGGGCTCATAAGCCCTATCCGAAGCAGTCATCGGCGGAGCGCCGGCGCATCGCGGGAGCCGATCCACTCGACGACCCGTCGAAACCAGCACGGTCTCGACGGCTACAGCACAGCCTGCACGGTGGTTAACCTAACTAGATAACCTTAATAAAAATCTAAACGACCAGAGCCTTCGCGTTGTGCAAACGACAAAAAAGCCGCGCCCCGAAGGGCGCGGCTTCCGTGAATTGAGAAGAGGTAGGAGAGCAACGGATTACTGGAACAGGCGCAGGATGATCTGGCTGTTCTGATTGGCGATCGACAGCGACTGCACGCCGAGCTGCTGCTGTGTCTGCAACGCCTGCAGGCGGGTCGAGGCTTCGTTCATGTCGGCGTCGACCAGCGAGCTGACGCCGGCCGTCAGACCCTCGTTCAGCGTCTTGATGAAGGCGGCCTGACCATTCACGCTGCTCTGCGTGGCGCCGATCTGTGACGCGTATTTCGTGAGATCGGCGATCACCTTGTCCGCGTTGGACAGAGTGTCGGTGATCGCCGTGCTCGAGGCGACGTCGGCGGAAGAGAGGTTCGTGAAATTCGTCACTCCGCCGGCGCCGACCTGAGCGGCCTCGAGAATTCCCCCGCCGGCCGCGACCGCCGGAGTGGCGCCGCCGCCGCCGATCAACGCAGTCGCGGTGAGATTGATCGTGTTCAGGGACGAAGCCGCAGTGCCGGATCCGTCGCTATAAGACGCGATGGATTTGAAGTCGGCCCGCGAACCATCGAGCAGGTTCAAGCCGTTGAAATTCGCCGAGGTGACGATGCTCTTGAGCTGGTCGCTGAGGCCGGAGAGGCTGGTGCCGATCTTGGCCGTGTCGGCGCCCGGCTGCGCGGCCTGCGCGACCGCGGATTTGATGTTGTTGATCACCGAAATGGCGTTGGTGACCGCCGCGGTGGCGACATTCAGCACCGAGGAGCTGACCGACAGCGAGTCGCTGATGGTGGAGAGAACGCCCTGGTCCGATTTCATGGTCTGGGCGATCGACCAGGTGGAGGCGTTGTCCGTGGCCGAGGAAACCTTCAGGCCGGTCGAAATCTCCTTCTGAGTCGAAGCGAGGGACGATTGAACCGAGCGCAGCGACTGCAGAGCGGTAATGGCGGAGGAGTTGGTCAGAATGCTGGTCATGACTCGTCGATCCTTGGATGAGGTGAACGCGACATCCCGGAAATTCACCGGCTCGACGGAAGCGGCATCATGCCTTGGGCGCCCTCGCCCTATCCGAAGAACTCTGTCCACGGCGCGTCTGCGGTCTCGCAAGGCCGCGCCGGACAATCGGATATTACACGCAGGGCGAAGGACCGCCACAATTCGCAGAAAATGCGATTAATGAAGGCCTAACAGAGAGTTGTGCCGGCGGAGCCGGGCGCAGCGCGCACGCCTATGAATAGGATCGAATAAGGCTGCCGACGAGCAGATTCCACCCGTCGATCAAAATGAAGAACAGCACTTTTATGGGAAGCGAAATGGCCGTCGGCGGCAGCATCATCATGCCCATCGACATTGTGATGACGGCGACGATCATATCGATGACGAGAAATGGCAGGACGATGAGAAACCCGATCTCGAAGCCGCGGCGCAGCTCCGAAATCATGAAGGCCGGGGCGAGCACTTGAAGTCCGAGCTTGTCATAGTCGGCGGTGGGCGCTTTGTCCTTGGTGAGATTCTCGAACAGCTTAATGTCCTTGTCGCGGACATTGGCGATCATGAAGCGTCGGAACGGCTGCGAAATCTTCTCGAACGCCTCGACCTCGGTGATCTTATTGTCCATCAATGGCTTCAGTCCGTCCTTCCAGGCCGCGTCGAAGGTCGGCGCCATGACGTAGAAGGTCATGAACAAGGCGAGGCTGATGAGAACGAGATTGGCCGGCGTGCTCTGCAACCCCAGTCCGCTGCGCAGAAACGACAGCGCAATGGCGAAACGAGTGAAGCTCGTCACCATTATGAGCAGACCGGGCGCAATGGAGAGCACCGTCAATATCACGAGGAGTTGCACGATCCTCCCGCTCGCCGAGCCCCCTCCGGAAGGCAGCAGAGCGTTGAGATCGAGCCCCTGCGCAAAGACGGCCGTCGGCGCGAGCAGAAGAATGAGAATCGCAGCCGCGCGCTTCATTGAACGACCAGCGCTTGAATAATGACCTCCTGAATATGTCCCTCGGAACGGATCGCCGCCCGATCTGTCAGATCTTCATGCAGCCGCCGCAGGCCGTCGGAGCCCTCGAGCGAGGCAAGCGTCATCGTCCGCAAAAAAGCGACAATGTCCGCGGTCACCTGCGAGATCAATATGTCGGGCTGCGGCACGGCTTGGGAATCATAGACGATGGACGCCTGCAGCCGCACCCAGCCGGTTTCCGGCGAAGCCAGATTGGTGACGATCGGCGCCAGCTCCTTGAGCTTCATCTTCGCCTGCCCCGCCCCATCTTTCCCGCCATCGCTCTGCGCCACGGCGCCATGTCCGCCGCCATGTCCCTTATCCGCCGGCTCGGCGCTCTTTTTCGGCGCCGAGGACTCATGCTGCGGCTCCACCGCCGGCGATTTGGCGGTCGCCGCCGGATCGCCCGTCAGCGTAAAGCCGAGAAAGCCGCCTCCGCCGGCGCCCAGCGCCGTCGCCACGATGAGCGCGAGCGCCAGCTGCCCAGAGGAGGACGATTGTGAATTGGCGGCGGTGGTGGAGGCAGGCGGCGCGGCCAAATTCCCCTCCCTGTCTCAGAACGGCGCGAATATGTCATAGGCCTGCTGGCCCCATGCGGGCTGCTGGACCTCCGACAATCTGCCGCGTCCGCCATAGGAGACGCGCGCCTCGGCGATTTTGTCGTAAGAGATCGTATTGTCCTTGCCGATGTCGCGCGGTCGCGCAATGCCGGCGATCGTCAGCACGCGCAGCTCGTAGTTGACACGAATCTCCTGCGATCCGCGCAGCATGAGATTGCCATTGGGCAGAACCGCAGTGACGACCGCGGCGACCGACAAGCGAATCTGCTCCGACCGATTGATCGACCCCTGCCCTTGAGTCGAGCTGCTCGACTGCAGATCATTATTGACCGAACCCGTCCATTTTCGTTCGGGCGGCGTCGAAGACGCGCCAGCGAGGAAGTCGAACAGAAACGACCACGTCGTCTTGACCTTGGCGTCGCGCGAGCGATCCGTCGAATTGCCGAGCACGGCCTTGTCGTCCATCGAAATATTGACAGTCACGACGTCGCCGACCGCCATCGCCCGAACATCGCGATAGAGATTGACTCGGTTGTCGTCGAGGCGCATTTGCGGCCCGAGCGCCGGCGGCCGCGTTGCGCCCGTCGGCAGCTGATCGTCATAGGACGACAGACCGCTGCCGACGGGACTCATATGCGGCTCACGCCCTATGTCGCGCGGGTCGGTGGCGCATCCGGCGAGCGCAAGAACCGAACCGATCGCCATACCCAGTCTCTTCATTGCTTCTTTCCGCCGCCGACGAGACTCGACAATGAGGCCACCTTTTTGGTCAGCAGGACCGCGCGCGACGCCTCCATCTCGTTGAGAATCGCGCTGGACTGCTTGGGTTGCAGCCGCATCAGCATCGCCGCCGCCATGTCTTCTTCCATATTGGCGAATTGCGCCGCGGCGGCTTCCGGCCGCATACGTCCATATATAGACACCAGCCGCTCATCGGTCTGCTTGAGCAGCGTGTCATAGCGATCCAGAACCTCCTGCAGCTCGGCGCGTTTGGCTTCGAGATCGGCGGTCCGCTTGGCGATTCGCTGCTCTATGTCGAGCAGCTCCTTCTCCTGCCGCGCATTGCGAGCCGCGCCCGCAGCGGCTGCGACGTCGGCGCAATATTGACGCGCATCGGACGGCGGCGGCGCGACGCGCGCTTCGCGCACGCGCGGCGCCTCCTCTTTGGCGCTCGGCTCCGCCTTTTTCTGCTCCGCCCCGATGGCGAAGGCGCAGGAAACGAACGCTGTCGCCACGACGAGCGGAAGCGCCTTTCGCAAATTTGACATTGGCTTGGCTCGACGTCGATCTTTGACGGAGCACAGGCTGCCCGATCCACCTTGCGTGTGGCTTGCACCGCGCCAGATCGACGAGCGCGGCGCCGACTCGCGCTCGTAAAAGAAGCATCGCTTTATTTGGTTACTATTTCGTTGACGCCGCGGAATCGATGCGGCTAAGTAGTCGCTATAGTGATTCGCGCAGATTGCCAGGGCGAGACGCATGTCAAGGGGACGGCAATGTTCATAATCGTCGATGAGCGTGAACTGGTGACGAGTGGGTATGCGCGCCACTTCGGCCAGGAGGGAATCTCCTCGGCGGGGTTCTGTTCCGGGCAATTCATCGATTGGGTCGACTCCGCCGTCGAGACGGACATGCTCGCCGTCGAAGCCTTTTTGATCGGAGAATGCCCGGAGCGCGAAGAGCTGCCGAAGCTCATTCGCAAACGCTCCCAAGCTCCCGTGATCGCGATGAACGAGGCGCCGTCGCTCGAGCAGACGCTGGGACTGTTCACGGCCGGCGTCGACGATGTCGTGCGCAAGCCGATTCATGTGAAAGAGATTCTCGCGCGCGTCTACGCCATTCGGCGCCGCGCAGAAACCCGTCGCGATCATGCGGTCGTGGGGCCGATGCAGGTGTTCTTCGACGGCCGAGATCCGCTGGTGCGCGGCGAGGCTTTCAACCTGCCGCGCCGTGAACGCAGAATTCTCGAATATTTCGTGATGAATCGCGGACGCCGTCTGACCAAGTCGCAGATCTTCAACGCCGTCTACGGGCTCTTCGACGATGTCGTCGAAGAGAATGTCGTCGAAAGCCATGTGAGCAAGCTGCGTAAGAAGCTGCGCGCCCGCCTCGGATATGATCCGATCGATTCTCAACGCTTCCTCGGCTATATGCTCGTCGGTTGAAGCGTCTTTTCGAAAGTCGTCACAACTGAAGGCTCGGCCGGCGTTTCGCCGGCCGAGCCTTCTTTCGTTTAGTTCTAGTGTGGGATATCGTCCTTCGGGACAAAGGCGAAGCTTTTGACCAGTGTCTCGCGAACGAGTTCCGCGCCGAGGCGCTGATTGATGCTCTTGGTGAGTTCCCTGGTCAACGAATTGAGATCGTATTTTTCGATTCGTCGAAAATCGAGGCTATTATCGGCATAGAGGCGGCGAAACGCTTCATCCATTACATAGCTGTCCGCATCGACTGCGCCGCCTCCACTGCCGTGCGACGTGTTCGAGGCTTCCACGACATAAGCGAATTCGGCGGAAATATAGCCTTTCAGCATTCCGTCCGAAATAATCGGAACCGTGATCGGCTTGACCTTTTTGACTTCGAGCTTTTCGATATGCGCCGCGGGCTCCGCCGGCGCGCTGTGATGGGATTTCCAGTAGGACGCGCCGAAGGTCGAAGCCAGCGTAACCACACAGGCCCAAATTCCGATCAACACCATACGCATCATCGACGGGGCTCCAATTTCAACGTTCCGCCGACGACCTTGTGGAATAGGTTCCGTCGGACTCCGACATTTCGATCGTGCAGATCATTATGCCCGCGATCTCTCTCATAGCGCGCAGGCGGCGTTCCAGCAGCTTCCCATTCTCGACGAGCGTGGAGCGCAGGCTTTCGATCTTCGCTTCGATCGCCGAGGAACGCGGCGCCGAATAGGCGCGCGACGCACGCGAGAATTCCAAAAGCGCGTGAGTCTTGCGCGCATTGAAGTCCTCGAAGTCCACGTTGCCGCGCGATCGCAGCGCGTCGCTCTCGCGCTCGATGACGCGCGTCAACCGATCCACGCAGCTGATGAAGGCCGCGCGCCTCGCCTCCTGAGCGTGGTCGTTCCGAAAACCCGCTCCACTCACTTTTTCTTCGCTATGCCGATGCCCAGCCATTTCCTTGATCCATTCGAATCGCGTCCCGACCCTAGTCGTCGACGCACTCACTAAGTTTTCGTTCTTTCCGCCCGCAACGCTAAATCGTGATCGAGCAGCTTGCGTAGACCGAGTCCGCCCGCCTTCGCGATCTGATCGCCGATTTGTTCCGCGATCATGGATCGCCAGACGTCGCCCGCCGTTCCGCGACCAAAAAATCCTCCTTCCGACTTCGGAAGAATCGCCTCGAGCGAGGATTGAATTATGAAGGCCTCGAATTTCTGTGTCGCGTCGGCTGAACGAATGTCGCGCGACGCCGTCGCGGCGGCATCGATCATGACCGGCCTTGCAGTGATTGTCGGCGTCGCCGTCGAAGACGCATCACGACGATCTGCAACGAGCGTCGCGAAACCGTCGACCGAATTCGGCGTCGCGTTGGAAATCTCGCTGAGGCGCGCCACGGCCGCATTGCGACGCGCGGGCTCTGCAGCCTTGGCGACTTCGGTCACGAGGTCGGTAGCGGGAAAGATCGACATGGATCTCCAATCCTTCGACGTCGGATCTCATATATGAGAAGACTTACGGCGCGCTGAAGTCGCGCTGCGTCGCGTAATGTTCGATGACCTCATGAAGCTCCTCGAGTTCCATGATACGATCTCGCTCCATCTGTGCATCCGCGACGAGCCGCTCCGCCTGCTTCACGCGCTTGGCCTGTTCCAACGTGACCTCAGTCTGCCGATCGACCTCATTGCGCAGATCCTGTTGCTGACGGATGTTGGCCTTCAAGCGTTGCAGAACGACTTCCGGAAAAAGCGCGATCAAGTTTCGATTGCCGTCGAGACATTCGACAATACGCGCTTCCTCAGCCTTCAGTTCCCGCGCCTTGCGTTCAAGCCGCGACAATCTCCCGACCTCTATGCGATGCAACTGCTCATGCACCGCGAGAATTCGTCGTTGATTTTTCCAATTCATCGCCCTTATCCCGACAAGAGCCAAGCGCCGAACGCCGACGTGAATGCCGTGAAGAAATCGTCCGCCATCACATAAAACCAATAAATGCCGAGCGCGATCAGCAGAGGCGTCGAAACGAAATACACCGGCACCGATGGAGACATTCGATTGAGAAAGCCGAAAGCGAGATTCACGATAAATCCAAACAGCAGAAACGGGCTGCTGATCCGCAGCGCGAGAAGGAACGCCTGCGACAGAGCCTTCATATACTCCCGCAACATTCCATCCGTCGCTATTCCATCCCTGACTGGTATCGCTGTATAAGATGCGAATAGCCCGCGGATCATTTCCCAATGCTGGTCGAGCACGAAGACGAGAGTCGTGGCTCCGAGCATAATGAACGAGCTCATCGCCGGAAGCTGCTCCGCCTCCTCCATCGAAGCTCCCAATATGTTGCCGAGGCCCGTCGTCATCGCCGCCGCTGTGGTCATTGTCTCCAGCGCAAAGAAGAAAAGGCGCGCCATCGAGCCGATCAGCGCGCCGATGAAGAGCTCACCGAGCAGCACGAACAGCACGCCCGCCGGCGTCGCTTCGACCACGACGGGCGCCACGGCCTCCGAAAGCGCCGGAGCCAGCGCGAGCGTCACGGCGATCGCAGTATAGAGCCGCGCACGCACGGGAATCCGCTGGCTGGAAAATCCGGGTATGGTCATGATGCAGGCGCCTATCCTGCAAAACAGCACGAACAGCGTCGTGACGACGTCCGTGAGGCTCATCGTCACGCAATTGTCCCGAGCGATTTGATCTCCACGCCGCGAGCGATTTCGAGATGCGAAAGAACCGGAAGCGCAGCGAACAGGCGACCGATGATCATCTTCACATAAGGACGCGCCTCCGGCGTCGTCACCACGGCAAAAATGTCCCCGCGCTCGATCCGTTCACGAATCGCTGTGGCAGCCTCCTGACCAAATTGCTCGATGAGCGATGGCTCGGCGTTGAATTCGACGATTTCTCCCTTTGCGTCGCGACGGAGACTCTCGTGGAAAAATAAATCCCACCGAGCGCCGAGTCGCAGAACGCTCAACGAACCGTTCACCGCTATCTCTCCGCAAATCTGCGGCGCGAGGCGCGTCCGGACATGCTCGACGATCGGCTCTGCACGACGCGCATAGGGCGCGACTTCGCCGACCGCCTCGAGAATGAGATCGAGATTGCGAATTGACACGCGCTCGGCGAGCAGCAGCTTGAGCACCGAATGGAGGCCTGAATTGGAGATGAGATTTGGAACCATTTCATCGATCAGCTTGCGGTACTCCGGCTCGAGGCGATCGAGCAACATACGTGCGTCGCGATACGACAGCAGCTGCGAGAGATTATTGCGCAGCACTTCGGAGAGATGCGTGAGCAGCACCGAGATCGGATCGACGGGCTCGAAACCTTCACGCCTCGCCTCCGCCACCAGCGCGTCCGGAATCCAAAAGGATTTGAGACCGAAGGCGGGATCCACCGTCTCGTCGCCCGGCAGATCGGGCTGACGTCCCTGCCCTACGATGATGAGATGTTGACCGAGCTGCAGTTCCTGCGTCGTGACGACCGTACCGTGAATCTTGATCTGATAGCTCTTCTGCTTCAATGCGAGATCGTCGGTAAGCTTGATCTCGGGTATCACGAAGCCATATTGGCGAGCGAAATTTCGACGCATCTTGCCGACACGATGCGCGAGCTCGTCCTGTGACATCAAGAGACGGGCGGAGAGCTGCTTGCCGAGGCACAGCTCGACGCCCGGCGTCTTCAAGTATTCACGGATCGAGTCCTTGGCTTCCGCCTGAGTCCGCTTGTCGTCTTCGGCCTTTTTCGCTTCTTCGGTGGCGCGCAGCTTGGCCGCCTGCTTCGGCATCGAATAGGCGACGAAGGCCATAGCGCCTCCGAGCATCATGAAAGGCGTGAGCGGCAACCCCGGCATCAAGGCCAGCACGAACAGCAAGGACGACGCGACATATAGCGCTTTGGGATAATTGCCGAGCTGCCGAACGATATTCTGCTCGGTCGATCCGCGCGTGCCGCCTTTCGACACGAGAAGACCCGCCGCCAAGGAAACGATGAGCGCTGGGATCTGTGACACCAGACCCTCGCCGACCGACAGCTTGGTGAATACGTCAGCGGCGCTCGACAGCGGCATTCCATGGCGCGTGACGCCGATGACAATGCCGCCGAAAATATTGACAGCGAGAATGACGAGACCAGCAATGGCGTCGCCGCGAACGAATTTCGATGCGCCGTCCATCGAGCCGAAGAAGGAGCTCTCCTCTTCGAGCTCCCGTCGCCGCAGCTGCGCTTGCTTCTCGTCGATCAAACCGGCGTTGAGGTCCGCGTCGATCGCCATCTGCTTGCCGGGAATCGAGTCGAGGGTGAAACGCGCGCCGACTTCGGCGATTCGCGTCGCGCCCTTGGTGATGACGAGAAAATTGACTGTGACGATGATCGCGAACACCGTCAAACCGATGACGAAGTCTCCGCTCATCACGAGCTTGGAGAATCCGGCGATGATATAGCCGGCCGCCGCCGTTCCCTCGGCGCCATGCCCGAGGATGAGGCGCGTCGTCGCGATGTTGAGCGACAGCCGCAATATCGTCGCGACGAGAAGAATTGTCGGGAACGCGGAGAATTCGAGAGGTTTCTGGATCCAGAGAGAGACCATCAAAATCAGCACTGCGAGCGCAATGGAGAATGCGAGACCCATATCGATGAGAAACGGCGGAATCGGCAGAAAGAAAATGCATAGGATGAAGATGATCGCCAGAGCGAATCCGACGTCCTTCGCACGTCCCTCCGGTGCGGCTCCAACCAATGCGACGTCCGTCATAGAATTGTCCCCTGCAGCGCCTCGCGTCCCGCGACGTCGCGGGAGCGGTCGCGCTCAGAATCCCTTCTCGATGCGAGAATACGCGTACTCGGTGAATGCCTGAATCTGAGCGCCGACAAATGGCGCCGATAGCCCCAGAGCGACAAAGATCACAATGATCTTCGGCACGAAGGTCAAGGTCATTTCCTGGACCTGAGTGAGAGCCTGGAGGAGCGCGATAACGATGCCGACCGCCATGGCCGCGCCCACGATCGGACTCGAAACGACGAGCACGGTGAAGATCGCGCGCTGCATGATTTCGAGGGCGTCGGCCTCGTTCATTCGCGCACCGTGACGCCGGCGTCGAGGGAAATGGTCGACCCGTCAGTGAGCGTCGCGGTTGCTCCGGAACTCGATGTCGAGACCGAAGCGACGACGCCGGACGTCGATCCGTCGGTGGACGAGACTGTCTTGCCGATCAACGAGCTCGCCTGGGTGAGCAAATTGGAGTTCAGGATCGAAGTGAGCGTCGTATTTGTTTTGACTGCCTGCTCCACCGACGAAAACGATGCGAGCTGGGAAACCGTTTCAGTCGCATCCATCGGCTCGGTCGGGTCCTGATACTTCATCTCGGTGATGAGAAGCGTCAGAAACTGATCATAGCCCAACGTCTGCGTCGAGCTGCTGGTGGAGGATGTCGTTGTCGAACTGGACGTCGCGGTCGCATTGGTGATGGCTGTCGTCGAAGACACAGTCACGGTATCGCCTCCTCAGGCTGCTTTGCCGCTGTCCTGCGTCGAGCTCGGATTCAAAATCTCCGATTCGAGTGGGAACAGCGTGCGGATTGTCTTCAACGCGTCGAACATGCGCTTGTCGTCGACATATTTGGCGACGAGCGCCAGACCGTTGAGGATTCGCGGATCGGGAAAGGCGGTGTTGAGCGAAGCGAGCATACCGCGGCACATGTCGATCGCCGCCGCGGCGTCATTCGGCGACATGAGCATCAGCTGCACCACGAAATAGAGCTGTCGTAGCGGCGATGTAGCGTCCTTTGCCTGCATCACGTGATTTTCGAGCAGAAACGTCACGTCATTGAGAAGCTCGATGCAGACTTTCCGATCGGCGCGAATGACCGCGCCATTTAGATAGAGCTTTTCGCCCCGCCGTAACGAAATGTTCATGCCGCCCTCAGCTCAGCCCATCGGCGATCATCTGATTGATTTCGATGACCCCGTCGAAATTGTCCGACCTACCGCAGTCGATCGCTTCGAGCTCGCGCAAAATCCAGAGGCCGATAGAAATGAGCGAGGCGCGAAGCGCTTCCGGAAGCGCATTCCCATCGCTGCCGAGGTCTTCGATGAACACCGTCCAAATTCGCCGCATGTTCGCCGTCGCCTCGAATGACTCGCTGCTTCTCACGCCTTTGACCTTGGCGACGGCGAGTAGCCGGATCGCGCGTTCGAGCAACGCGCGTTCGCGATGCCGCGCAGCGGCGGGAGATTCTTCTACCGTCTGAGCGTAGACATTACGATACATGCGATTCTCTTCGGGTCATTCGTGCGCTCAGATATATTTCGACAGAGTCAGCTGTTGAATCTTTCCCGTCAGCGTATACGAGGTCTCGAGCTGAGTGGTGAGATTGTTCACCCGCGTCGAAGCCTCGAACGGATCGACGTTTTCGAGCGAGCCGATCTGCGTCGCGATCATATCGCGTTGCGCCGACAGCGATTCATTCGCGTCTGATACGCCTTTTTGCATCACGCCGACTTTTGCGCGCAATGTCGTCAGTTCCGAAATAGCGTCGGACATTGCCACTGACGCCGTTTCGAGAATCTGCCGATAGGCCGAACTGCTCATCGTTTCGACGCCGAGATCGGCGACCATCGTATAGGCCTGCGCGATCTTTCGCAGCGCTGCTTCATTCGCCGACACGGATGTTTCGGAAGTCTGCGATAGAGATATCCTGTTCTTCGTGGTCTCATCCGTCGCGCTGGACCAATCGCTGCTCCAGGACGTCGACGAGAATAGATCCGCGAATGGCCCGGACAGGAATGTCTGGATCTGCTGATCAGTGATAGAGGCGGCGCCGGCGTCTCCCTGGGCAACTCCGAAGGCGCCGAAAAACGCCTGATCGACGGCCTGTTTCGCCGTCGATGGCGGATCGGAGAAGTAATCTGAAAGCGGCGCCACATCAGTGTTGACGCCTCCGAAAATCTGCACCCCGTCGACGCTGGTGTCGAGCGTGGAGATCAGCGACTTCAAGCCTGTCTCGGCATAGCCGCGTATGGCGCCGGGATCGCTTCCGGCGGCGGATTGCGCGCTGATCAACGTCTCGAGAAAATTCTGCGCGGTGCTCGCGATGGAACTCAACGCCGTATCAGTCGCGCTGAGGCGCGTCGAGACGACATTATTGCTGGCTGTGAGCGCCGCGAGATCATCGGAGCGAAATCCATAGGCATAGTCCCGTTGAATCGCAGCGCCGAGACCAAGACCAAGGTCCGCGATGCGTCCGGTCGAGACTTCGGCCTGAGCTTTCGACAATTGCGTCTGAACGTCGAGAACGGACCGCCTCAGCGCATTGGTGAGCGTTTGGGTCGATGTGATCGAGACCATTTGTCCGTCCGTTCGTCAGAGCGCTTGGAAGAGCGCGGTATACATGGCGTCGATCGCAGAGATGAGCTT
The DNA here is from genome assembly GCF_011378635.1 of Methylosinus sp. RM1. Classification (NCBI taxonomy): domain Bacteria; kingdom Pseudomonadati; phylum Pseudomonadota; class Alphaproteobacteria; order Hyphomicrobiales; family Methylocystaceae; genus Methylosinus; species Methylosinus sp. RM1. The sequence goes on along the minus strand of NZ_WOVC01000007.1, from coordinate 92,715 downwards.
CGCCGACGCCTGATAGGAATTTTCGAGATCGAGCATTTTCGACATTTGGTCGTCGAGATTGACGCCAGTCGCGTTGGAAAGGGCGTCGGTCGTCTGCGACAACAGCGTCGACTGATAGGATTCGGTCTCGCTGGCCTGCTGGCGTTGCGCCTCGAACCAGCCGAGCGATGACGTCGCATAATCCATCAGTGATAGACTGGAGCCGAGGCCCGCGGCAGGATCGAAGCCCTGAGCCGTCGAAAAGGATGCGACGAGCTCGTTGATTCGATCGGTGTATCCTGCCGCGCCGGTCGTCGTGTAGATATAGGCGGAATTTGTCGGATCCGAAATGCCTCCGTCGCGTAGTCGGTCGAGATCGCCGCCCTGGCTCGGATCCGCATTCGGATTGACGATGATCTGACCGGCGAGACCGGGAACGACGCTCGCGCCGGGCACGGACGTGGCCCCGGAATAAGTGAACAAGCCGGGAGCCGGCGAGCCCAGTCCGGATTGGTCGGTTTCAGCAAAGGCGGCGATCAGCCCGCGCGCGGTCTCGTCGAGCTGATTCTGATATTGAGGAGCGACCACATCACGAAGCTGAGTGAGCCCCTGCAATTTTCCCGATTGGATCGCCATCGCGGCGGAGGCGCCTGTTACAGGGACGCCGTCGACATAGACCGCGTTTCCTGTCGTCGACGCCGTATAGGAGCCGTTCGCCTGGAATGTGACGGAGCGCGGGCTCGTTTCGAAGAGCGTGGCGCCGCCATCGGCGTAGATCACCATATCATTATTAGCTCGCGTGACCGTCGTCACGCCGATTTCGGTCGACAGCGATTTGAGCAGAGCGTCTCGCTGGTCGAGCGCCGACGTCACATCGCGCCCGGCGTTCGTTCCGGCGACGACCTCCGAATTCACCTGCTGGAACTGCGAGAGAATCGAATTGATATTCGCGACCGACGCCGCAATGTCGCTGTCGGATTGCGCGCGCAATTGCTGCACGGTCATATCGGCGGTGTTGAGCGCCTGCGCTACCGCCTTGGCGCTCGAAAGCACATTTTGCGCGACAGTCGTATCGGATGGCGACGCACTGTAGCTCTGCAGCGCGCCTTTCAGCGCGGACAGCAGCGCTGCGGGCGAGCGATTTGTGGAGGTATCGGTCGCCGTCCCGGACGATAGTCCCAGAGCCTGATCGATCTGGTCGAGCCCGGATGACAGCACCGCCGCGGCCGCTTCGGTAGCGGAGGCTTGAAGGGAGTTCTGGAACAGCGCGGCATTGGTGGCGCGCGCTACGCCGCCGACCTGAGCCGCGCCATTGGAGGTGGTCGAAACGAGAGCCGTCTTGGTCGCATAGCCGGAGACATTCACTCCGGCTATGTTGCGCGAGACGACACTTATTTGAGCTGCGATCGTTCCGAGCGACTGGTTGGCGATCGCTCCGGCATTAGTGAGTGACATGGAGACCGCCCATCATTGCGTCGCTTACTTCAGATTGTTGAGCACTTGCATCACTTCCGACGCGACCTGAAACACTTGACTGTTCGCCGTGAAGGAGCGTTGCGCGACGATCATGTTCGACAATTGGGTCGCGAGATCGACAGTCGAGCCCTCGAGCGTGGATGACGCGATCGATCCCATGCTTCCGGAATTCGCATCGCCGAGATAGGCCACCCCCGAGTCCTTGGTGACGGCGAATATATTGCCGGATTGCGCTTGCAAATTGGTGGGGCTGGCGACCCTGGCGAGAGGGATTTTGCTCGCAGCCACCGACTGGTCATTGCCGAGCACATAGCTCAGCGTGCCGTCCTTCGAGATGTTGACGCTGGTGACCTGCGAAGCGGCGTTGCCATTGATCGTCGGATTGACGACAGAGAAGGAACTGCCGCGCTGCGTCATTGCGCTGAGATCGAGTGTGAGCGTGGAGCCATTGGGAACGTCGATCGAGGCGCTGGAGCCGCCGGTGAGGCTTCCGTCCGTCGAGGAGAAGGTGAGAGACTGCGTGGTGAGCGGACCAGACGAATAGGGGAAGCCGCCATCGGTCGCTGTCGACGCGTCGAACACCGACATTTCCCATTCATTGTCGGATGTCTTGGAGAAGTAGACATCGAGCGTGACGGCATTGCCGAGATTGTCATAGGCGGTAGCGGATGTCTTCTTTGAATAGGTAGAGGTCGAGGCGTTCGCCGAAGGGAGATCGGCGGCGCCGACTACATCGGCGGTCTGCGGAAGATTGGCGCTGAGCGTTCCTTCGGTGGATGGCGTGCTGATCGTCGTCCCATAGGGGATCGTGATCACCTGCAAGCCCGCGGGATCGGATGGCGCGGATGCCGCCGAGGCGCTGTAGCCCATGAGATAGTAGCCGGCCGTATTGTAGAGCCGGCCTTGCGTATCGGGAAGGAAGGAGCCTGCGCGCGTCAAATAGGTGTTGCCGCTCGCATCGCTCACGACGAAAAAGCCCTCGCCTGAGATAGCGAGATCGGTCGCCGATGTCGTGTTGAGCGTGCTGCCGGCTTTGGTGATTTCGATGACATTGCTCGCAGAGACGCCGCCGTCGATGTCGGCGCCGCCCTGCACGCTCGACAGAAGCGTCTGAAACTGCGTCGTCGCTTCCTTATAGCCGACGGTTCCCGAATTCGCGATGTTTTCCGCGACCGCGCTGAGCGCCGTGGTCTGCGCCGACATGCCCATAACCGACGTGTTGAAAAGCGCGCTCGCCGTCATCTGCCGTTCCTTCATATCCGTGAGACGTCGGGATTAGAAGTCTCAAAGCTTGCGTGAAGCTGTCGACTGCGCACGAATGGACCATGCGAGGAAAACGGTTAACCTTGAAATAATCTCGTTCTCATATCTTGCGACTGCCAGCGCGGGTTCTGCATTTCCAGGTTCGTTCGGCGCAACCGACAGAGGGACATTCGAGGTGAAGAGACGAGATGCGATCAAGCCACTGCTACATGGAGCGAAGGCGAACGAGATAAGCGCCGGCGCATGGCTTCGGCGGGTCACGTCTCGAATGCTTCCACGCGAAGGCGTCGTCACCTACTCGGTCGTCGTGGAAGAGCGGCCCTCCTTCGTCGAAAGGCGACGAGAAGCGCGGCGCCCGGTGCATTTGCAATCGGGCAAAATTCTCGATGGCGGCGAGCGCTTCCTCACAGAGTTTCTCTATAAGAACCGCACCGGCGGAGGAATCAGGCTGCGCCTCGCGCAGCGCGTCCCGCTCCCCCGCTCCATTCTTCTCTACGATGATCAGCAGGGAGCGCTGCTCGCTGCGAATGTGGTTTGGCAGAGCGGCGTCGACGCCGGCTGCCGGATGAGAGGGCGGTGGCCGCACAATGAGAAACTGCTCCTGCGAATGAGCGGTCCATACTATGCCGTTCAATGATCAGCGGGGCGGAGGCGTAAGCCTCACACCAGATTTGATTACTAATTTCTTAACGACCCGCCGTTCCTGGGAGACCTCCATATGCATCCGATCAATGAACTGAAGCAGCTCCGTGAGCAGATGATCGAACAGCTCACTCAGATACCCGAGTATCAGGCGTTGAAGGCTATGGAGCGGTTCATCGGCGAGCTGTCGAACATCTATGAGGGCGCCAACGCTCCCGCGCAGAACGAGGCCTCCCTTCACAAGGCGACAGTGGCCGCGCTCGACAGCCGCCACAAGAACGACGTTTCGAGCGGGTCTCCGCGCGTCACTCCTTATATCCCAGCGCATCGCGTGGCCTGATCCGTTTTTTTGGGCGATGCGCCGAGCGCTCGGCGCATCGGCGTGTCCCATATCGCGGAGCGCTCGCTTACGGCGGGCGTTCCTCGCTCGCTAATGAAGATTTAACCGCCCATCGCTAGGCTGAAAGCATATCGGGTTGGCCAAACGCGTTCGAGCGTCGGTCAAAAGCATGACGCTGCCTCGATATGCCGGCGATCCGGCATGTCCCCGTCGGGGCGCCTCCCTCCACACGATCAGTCGAACCCGCGCGACGCCGCTCTTTGCGAAAGAGCCGTGTGCGCACGACGAGACATCTCGTCCTTTCGCCTGTCCGAGGAATCGAGAGGTCGCACGCTGCGACGGAGCCCGGTCGTCTTTACATCAGCAGCGAGGGCAGAGCGGTGAAATTCTACGCGACTCTTTTTCCGCCCGTCATCGGGATGGCGATCGGACCGCTCGTGTCGCTCGGTCCTCACACGCTGCTGAGCGGCGCCGCCTTCGATCCTCTTTGGGGAGCCGCCGGAGCGGGCGTCACGCTTCTCGGCGCCGTCGGCGCCTACCGCGCGATTGCGAGCCGCGTGGCCAGTCCCGCGGCGCAAATCGTCGCCTCGCTCGATCGAATTCGCAGCGGCGATATAGAAACGCCGATCGCGCCGGGCGGCAAAGGCGGCGAGCTCGACGCCGCTTTCGACGCGTTGGAAAAGCTTCGCGCCGCATTGCAGGACGACACGCGTCGACGCGCCGAGGCGGAGAGCGCCGAGCGGCGTGCGGCCGACGAAAGGCGCATAGCGCGCGACGCCGAGTCGCGCGGCTATATCGATGCGCATGAATTCTTCATGAAATCCTTCACCGAAGGCTTGGAGCGCCTCGCCGCGGGCGGTCTCGCGCATCGGCTCGACGCTCCATTTTCCGCGGATTACGAGAAAATCCGACACTGCTACAATTTGGCGGTCGATAGGCTGCGCGGCGCCTTTGTGGATATAATGGACCATATCGACGGTCTGACGTCGCGAACGCGGGAAATCGCCGGCGCGGCCGATGCGCTGGCGCAGCGCACAGAGCAACAGGCGGCGAGCCTCGAGCAGACATCCGCGGCGCTCGAAGAAATCACCTCCACGGTTCACAAGACCTCCGATGGAGCGCAGCGCGCCGCCGGCGTCGTGTCCGAAGCTCAGGCCGATGCGACGCGCAGCAGCGAAATCGTGCGCAATGCGATCGAGGCGATGGGGCGGATCGAGACGTCCTCGCGCCAGATCGGCCAGATCATCGGCGTGATCGACGAGATTGCGTTTCAGACCAATCTCCTCGCCTTGAACGCCGGCGTCGAGGCGGCGCGGGCGGGGGAAGCCGGACGCGGATTCGCCGTCGTCGCCTCCGAAGTGCGCGCGCTCGCGCAGCGTTCCGCGGAAGCGGCGCGCGAGATCAAGAGCCTCATTTCGACATCATCCTCTCAAGTCGAAGACGGCGTCGCTCTGGTCGCGCAGACCGGCAAGTCGCTCGGTCGCATCGTCGATCAGGTAGTGGAGGCGAACAAGGTCGTCGTCGAAATCGCCAATGGCGCGCGCGAGCAGGCGACGGGCCTCGCCGAGGTCAATACGGCTGTCGCGCAAATGGATCAATTCACGCAGCAGAACGCCGCAATGGTCGAGGAGACCACGGCTGCGAGCCATGGCCTGAAAAGCGACATAGAGCGGCTGTCGATATCGGTCGCCGCGTTCGATCTCGGCGAGCGCCCAGAATCTGGCGCCGGCGCCGTGAAGCGGATGAAGCCGCAATCGGCGAGCAAAGCGTCGCCGCAGCGGCGTGTCGCGACGCGTGGCGCAGCGCTTCCGAAGGAGCAGGCGACGCCGATCGAAGAGGGCTGGGAGGAGTTTTGATCATGGCCGAGGCATTTTCCCGCGTGGCGACGAGCGAGGCGAAGGAATTCATCGCCTTTCATATCGGCGCGCAGACATTCTGCATCGACATTATGGCGGTTCGCGAAATCCGCGGCTGGACGCCGGCGACGCCTTTGCCACATGCGCCGAACTTCGTGCGCGGCGTCATCAATCTGCGCGGCGCCGTGCTGCCGGTCGTCGATCTCGCCACGCGCCTCGGCCTGACGCAGAGCGAGCCGACCGCGCGCCATGCGGTCATCGTGGTGCAATCGGCCGGTCAGATCGTCGGCCTTCTCGTCGACGCAGTGTCGAATATTTTGACGTTGACGCCCGACGCGATCCAGCCGACCCCGGAAGTCGCCTCGGAAATCGCGCGGACTTTCGTGAAGGGCGTCGTCGCCGCGGGTGACGAGATGATCAGCGTGCTGACCATCCAGAATCTCCTGCCGGAGCCGGTTCTCGACGCGGCGTGAGCTCGAGCCGGCGCCCCTCCCGCAACGACATCGAGACGAGCCCATGATCATTGTCCGTCTACCCGAAATCCTCGACATACGCGCGGCCTCTCCGCTCGCCGCGGAGCTTCTTCATGCGCGCGGCAATCCGCTCACCATCGACGCATCCGACGTCGCCAAGGTCGGCACACAGTGCATTCAAGTGCTGCTGTCCGCACATGCCACCTGGACTGCGGACGGCTTGCCGCTGAACGTCGCGCATCCATCCGAGACTCTGCTCGACGCCCTGGAGACGCTCGGCATTCCCTTCACCAAAATTTCCGAACAGGAAAGCACGAAATGAGCAAGACCATTCTGACCGTCGACGATTCTCGAACCATGCGCGAAATGCTGATGCTCGCGCTCTCCGAGGCGGGCTTCAGCGTCGTGCAGGCAGAGGACGGCGTGCATGGGCTCGAAGTGCTCGAGAAGGCGACGCCCGATGTGATCGTCACCGATATAAACATGCCGCGCATGGATGGTTTCGGATTCATCGAAGGCGTGCGCCGGCACGAGAAGCATCGCGGCGTTCCGATTCTCGTGCTGACGACCGAGAGCGACGGCGAGAAGAAGGACCGCGCGCGCAGAGCCGGCGCGACCGGCTGGATCGTCAAGCCGTTCAATCCCGTGAAGCTCGTCGACGCGATTCGTCGCGTGGCCGTTTGAGAACGTAGCCTTGTAAGGGAGTGCGCCCGTGGATCCGATGGCCGCCATCAAGCAGACATTCTTTCAAGAATGCGAGGAGCAACTCGTCGAATTGGAGAGCGGACTGCTGCGAATGGAGGACGGCGACGACGATCTCGAGACCGTCAACGCCGTGTTTCGCGCCGTCCACTCGATCAAAGGCGGCGCGGGCGCCTTCGGCTTCGACGAACTCGTCGAATTCGTCCATGTCTTCGAGACCACGCTCGATCTCATACGCTCCGCCAAGCTCGCCGCGACGCCGGCGGTGACAAAGACGCTGCTTCGCGCGTCCGATGTGCTCGCCGATCTCGTTCGCGCTGCGCGTGAAGGCGGCAGCGCCGACGCCGGCGCCGTGAAAATCATCGCCGACGAGCTCAGCGCGCTGCTCGGCGGCGCGCCGCGGCAGGACGACGACGGCAAGGTCAGCGTCGACTCTCTCGACTTCGAGCCTGTCTGCATCTCGCTCGACTCGATTTTCGACATCGGCGAGCCCGAAGCCCCCGCGACGCAGGATTTCATCCTGCGCTTCAAGCCGGCCGTCGGACTCTACGCCAAGGCCAATGAAACGCTGCGCCTGCTGCGCGAGCTCGGCCGGCTCGGCGAGACGACCGTCGAATGCGACACGACCGAGATTCCGCTGTTGACCGAGCTCGATCCCGAAGGCGCTTATCTCTGCTGGACAATCCATCTGACGACGAGCGCGCCCGAACAGCAAGTACGCGGGATATTCGAATTCGTCGAGTGGGATTGCGAGCTTTCGGTGGAAACGGCCGATGTCGGCAAGCTGCTCGAGGCTTTGCAGGAGTCGCTCGAGCCGCATGAGGCGCCGCCAGCGCCGATCGCCGTCGCGGAGCTGCGGGATACCAGCGTCGCCACCGATCCCGCGCCGACCTCCTTCGCCGCGCCGAGCGACGATCATCCCGTCGCCGCCAGGGCGGAAGCGGCCAAAGGCGAGGGCTCCGGCGCGGTTCAGGCGACGATCCGCGTCGATCTCGATCGCGTCGATCGCCTCATCAATCTCGTCGGCGAACTGGTCATCAATCAAGCGATGCTGTCGCAGCGCGTGTCCGAGGCCGGCCTCTCGCGCGCCTCTTCCGTCGCGATCGGACTCGACGAGCTCGAGCAGCTGACGCGCGATATTCAGGACAGCGTGATGGCGATCCGCGCGCAACCGGTGAAGCCCGTGTTTCAGCGCATGTCGCGCACTGTGCGCGAGGTCGCGTCCATGACCGGAAAGTCGGTGCGGCTCGTCATGGACGGCGAGACGACCGAAGTCGACAAGACCGTCGTCGAGCGTCTGACCGATCCGCTCACACATATGATTCGCAACGCCGTCGATCACGGAATCGAAAAGGCGGAAGACAGAATCGCCGCCGGCAAGCCCGAGGAAGGCTCGCTGCGCCTCTCGGCGACGCATCGCTCCGGCCGCATCGTGATCGAGGTCGCCGACGACGGCGCCGGCATCAATCGCGCGCGCGTGCGCCAGATCGCCGTCGACAAGGGCCTCATTCCGGCGGAAGCCAATCTCACCGACGACGAGATCGACAATCTCATCTTTCTTCCCGGCTTCTCCACCGCCTCCTCCATCTCCAACATCTCCGGCCGCGGCGTCGGCATGGATGTGGTCAAGCGCGCGATCCAGGCGCTCGGCGGCCGCATCTCCATCTCTTCGGTTCCCGGACGCGGCTCGACCTTCTCGATGAGCCTTCCGCTCACGCTCGCCGTTCTCGACGGAATGGTCGTCACTGTCGGCGGCCAGACCCTGGTCGTTCCACTGACTGCGATCATCGAGACTCTGCAGCCCAAGAAGGAGAGCGTGCACGAGCTCGGCAGCGGCGCGCGCGTCATCGCCACGCGCAATACATTCACCCCGCTGATCGATGTCGGCGCCGTGCTGCTCTACCGCGACGAGCCGATCGAGCCGACGTCGCAGGTCGCGCTTCTCGTCGAGTCGGAGAGCGGCGCCAAATGCGCATTGCTCGTCGACGCCATCCAGGGCCAGCGGCAGGTGGTGATCAAGAGCCTCGAGACCAATTACGGCCATGTTCACGGCATTGCGGCGGCGACGATATTGGGCGACGGCCGCGTCGCTCTCATCCTCGATGTCGATGCGATCGTCGCACGCCCGCGCGCCGATATGATCGTCGCCGACATGCCCGCTGCGGCCGAATAAAGTGTTTTTTGGACGCCGGCGCGTGGAATGCGCGACATGACAAAAGCCGAAGTCTTTCCTCGTCTCGCGAGAGCGCGGAAAGACTGGAGGCCGCCCCGCCATCGACATCGCGCCCCGCCTCGAGAGGGGCCCACGACAAAAAGAACGTAAGCAGCCGCATGAAAAACCGCCACTTCGCCACGGCTCCGCTCGTCCCTGGGGAATTTCTGCTGACGCAGGAGGATTTCCGCCGGATCGCCTCGATTCTGCACGAGGACGCCGGCATCTATCTGCCGGACTCCAAAGCCACGCTGGTCTATTCGCGCCTGGCCAAGCGGCTGCGCAGCCTCGGGCTCGAGAATTTTCGCGACTATTGCGCGCTCATCGTCAGCGATGACGGCGTCGACGAACGCCAGAAAATGATGGCCGCGCTCACCACCAATGTCACGCGCTTCTTCCGCGAGCCGCATCACTTCAAGCATCTCGAGGAAAATGTCCTCGCCAAGCGCGCGGCCGCGGTGCGCAAAGGCGCGCGTCTGCGCATCTGGTCGGCGGCCTGCTCCAATGGCCAGGAGCCCTACTCCATCGCCATGTCGATCCTCTCCGTCATACCAGAGGCGGCGGAGCTCGATGTCAAGGTTCTGGCGACGGACATAGATCCGAACATGGTCGCCGCCGGCGCCAATGGCGTCTACGGCCGCGATGTCATCGAGGCGGTGCCCACGCAACTGCGCAGCCGCTGGTTCACGCCGCTCGGCGGCGGTCGCGACGAATGGGGCGTGACGGAGGAGCTCGCTTCGCTCGTCTCCTTCCGCGAGCTCAATCTCATCGGCCATTGGCCGATGACGGGACGTTTCGACGCCATCTTCTGCCGCAACGTCGTGATCTATTTCGAAGAGAAAACGCAAGAAAACATTTGGAGCCGCTTCGTTCCGCTCTTCAATCCGGACGGGCGGCTCTACATCGGCCATTCCGAACGCGTTTCGGGCGCGGCCGCATCCGCCTTCGAATATGACGGCGTCACCACTTATCGGCTTCGGTCCAGAGGAAATTCGTAAGATGGCTGTTCGTGTGCTGATCGTCGACGATTCCCCAACCATGCGCGGCCTCATCGCAGCGACGCTCTGTCGGGATCCTGCAATCTCCGTCGTCGGCGAGGCGGCCGATCCACTCGAGGCGCGCCAGGCCATCAAGACCCTCGATCCGGATGTGGTGACGCTCGACGTCGAAATGCCGAATATGAACGGACTCGATTTTCTCGAGAAGATCATGCGGCTGCGCCCGACGCGCGTGATCATGGTCTCGACGATGACGGAGCGCGGCGCCGCGACGACGATCAAGGCGCTCGAGATCGGCGCCTTCGACTGCGTCGCCAAGCCTTCGTCCAAGGATCCGCGCTCTTTCGACGAGCTGCCCGCGAAGATCAAGGCGATCGCGGCCACGCCTATCGGCCGCTACGAGCCGCATCGCGCCGAGCCGATCCGCGTCGAGCCGGCGGCGCTGCGTCGCGAGCCGCAGTCCGCGGCGTCACGCTATTCGCCTGACGGGCGATTGGTCGCGATCGGCTCCTCCACCGGAGGCGTCGAGGCGTTGCTCACGATTCTCTCGCAGTTCCCGGAAAATTGTCCGCCCACGGTCGTCACGCAGCACATGCCGCCCGTGTTCACGGCGAGCTTCGCCGCGCGTCTCGATCGCATGTGCAAGCCGCAGGTCGCGGAAGCCGTGGACGGCGCGCAGATCCTGCCCGGCCGAGTCTATCTCGCGCCCGGCGGCGCCGCTCATCTCGAAGTGGTGAAGCATGTCGGCGGCTATCGCTGCCGCCTCACCAATACGGAAGCGGTCAACGGCCATCGTCCCTCCGTCGACGTTCTGTTCAACTCCGTCGCGCAATGCGCCGGCCGCAACGCGCTCGGCGTGATCCTCACCGGCATGGGCCGCGACGGCGCGCAAGGCTTGCTCGCATTGCGCGATGCGGGCGCCGAGACAATCGGCCAGGACGAGGCGAGCTCGCTCGTCTATGGAATGCCGAAGGCGGCCTTCGAGATCGGCGGCGTCGCCAAGCAGCTCACGCTGCAGCGCATCGCCGCGCACATACTCACTTCGACGAACCAGTAAAAGCAAGGGGGGAATCCATGTCCATCGCCGCCCAATTGAGAGTCTTGATCGTGGACGACACGAGCACGAGCCGTATGCTCATTCGCGACGGCCTCGAGGAGCTCGGCGTGCGCAATATCTTCTTCGCCGGCGACGGCGAGCAGGCCCTGCAATTCATGATGGCCACTCCCGCGCATCTCGTCATCTCCGACTTCAACATGCCCAAGCTCGACGGCCTCGGCCTCCTGAAGGCGATCCGCAATTACAATCCCACCAAGAAAGTGCCGTTCATCATGCTCACCGGGCGCGCCGACAAGGCGCTGCTCGAGAATGCGGTGAAGCTCGGCGTCAACAACTTCCTCACCAAGCCCTTCACCGTTCCGGCTCTGAAAAAAGCGCTCGAAGCGATCATCGGCAAACTCGCGTGATTCGAATGAACGCCGGCACGAAGCGAATACACATCATCCAGGGCGAGTATCGGGTGATCGACGATCCGAGCGTCGTCATCGCGACAGTTCTCGGCTCTTGCGTCGCCGCCTGTATCAGGGACGCGGATGCCGGCGTCGGAGGAATGAATCATTTTCTGCTGCCCGGCGATTTCACCTCGTCGCGCAATGGCGAGGCCGAACGCTATGGCGTTCATCTCATGGAGCTGCTCGTCAACGGCCTCTTGAAGAAGGGCGCGCGGCGCGACCGACTCGAAGGCAAGCTGTTCGGCGGCGCGCGCATGATGGAAGGGCTCTCCGACATCGGCGCGAGAAACGCCGAATTCGCGAAGCGGTTTTTGCAGAACGAAGGCATTCGCCTCGTGGCCGAGCATCTCGGCGGCGACCGCGGCCGACGCGTCGAATATGAGCCGGTGTCCGGCCGCGCCAGGCAGAGCCTTCTCTCCGGCCCGACGCCGCAGACCGTGTCGGCGCCGGCAGTCATGCCGAAACTGCCGGCGGCGGGCTCACTGGAGCTGTTCTGATGACGGAGCCGAAGACGACCTCGCCCTGCGGCGCGAATGAGCGAGCCCAACCGCTCGTCGAGGTCCTCTCGCGGCTGGCGGCGGAGCTGCGCAACACGGCCAAGGAGACGGATCGTCTCCATTGTCTCGTCGACGGCGTACAATGGAGCAATGTGGAGGAGAAGCACGAGCTCATCCACTCGGCGCAGGCGATCGACGCGATCGAGCAGACGCTCTCGGCCCTCTCCGATTTCGTCTCGGCGCTCGCAGAGCTCGCGCCGGCCGATTGGGAAATCGCCGGCGGAATTGCGTCGCGCAGCGTCAAGCTCGCAGAGCTCGCCGCGCGTCTCGGCGATCACGCGGACGATGGGCGAACGGATCACCCGGCCGGCGAAATGGAATTTTTCTGAACGCCGTCGGAGCGTTCACTCTTCCGCGGCCAGCAGATCACGTAGCTTGCGGCTTCGCGCCCATTGGGCGACATCCTCGGCGACATCCTTGAACGCGGCGACATCGGCGGGCTCATGCGCGCGCTCGGCGGCCGTCTCCATCAGCCCGGCGGCGACCGAGAGCAGCACCGTCGCAGAGGCGCGCAGAAATGTCGGGGCATCCCCCTTTGCGTCGTCCACCTCCGCCAGCAGGCGATTGACGATCCCGCGCAGCTCGTAATCGAGCGTCTCCAATTCGCGACGCAGCTGCGCGTCGAGATCGCGGCATTCGGCGATGGAATAGGGACGCAGGCCGCCAGCAGCGCCAGGCTCTCCGTCACCGTCCGGGGAAGACGGTCGATCGACACGCGTCACGGCGACCTCCAATCGCAGACCGGCGATAGCCGCTCTTTTCGAGCCCTATCGTAACGCCTCGCTGGAATCAATCCAGAGGACAACTCATCGTTGTGGCGGCGTCGCCGCTTCGCCTCGCTGCGTCTCCTCATCGGAAATCGGGTCCGCAGCGCTGCGCGTCCATTTGCGCGTTGACTGCGTGCAGCTCGCCTTTGAGCCGCGCGATCTGAGGCTCCCGGTCGGCGTCGAAGGGCGTTCCCATCGGCGTCGGCACGCCGAATGTGCGCGTGCGATCATCGGCGGCCAGCTGATCCTGCGCGGAGCCGGCGAAAATCAGCGCCTGCGCGATGCGCGCGCGCCGCGCGACGAGCTGCGGGCAATCGGCCCCGATGAAGAGTCCCGGATCGACCGGCGCCGGCTCTATTTCCCGCGTCGGCTTGGCGCAGGCCGCGAGGCCGAAGGCGGCGGCGACCGCGAGAGCCGGCGAAAGCGCCCGACAGTGGATCTGAAATTGTCTCTTATGGCTCATTTCTCACGATATCCCGCGGCGGTCGCTCAGAAGTCCGTCCAGGCTCTGCTGCGACGATCGCTCGCGCCGACGCGCCGGTCCAGCGGTTCTATGCGCCGCGTCGGGAGCTCTTCGCGCTCGGAAGCGACGAGGCGAGGCCCGCTCGCACGGGGCGCCGCGACCACGCCCTCCCGGGCGATGCGGAAGCGCGAGATCAATTCGATGAGCTGTCGCGTCTTCTCGCTGAGGCCATGGCTGACGGCGGTGGTCTGCTCCGCCATCGCCGCATTCTGCTGCGTGATCAAATCCATCTGGCGGACGGTTCCATTCACCTCGTTGAGCGCCGCCGCCTGCTGGCGCGCGCGATCGGCGATCTCCGCCACCACGCCATTGACGCGCGCGACCTCCTCGACGATATGCGACAGCGCTTCGCCGGCGCCGCCGACGAGCGAGACGCCGCGGCCGATCTGCGCGTTGGACACGGAGATCAACGTGTCGATCTCCTTGGCGGCCTTGGCGCTGCGGCGCGCGAGATCACGGATTTCGGCGGCCACCACGGCGAAGCCGCGTCCCGCTTCGCCGGCGCGCGCGGCTTCCACGCCCGCATTCAGGGCCAGAAGATTGGTCTGCGTCGCGATCGAGTCGATGACGCCGATGATCTGCGCGATCTTCTTGGACGATTGCTCGATATCGCCCATGGCGCCGATCGCCTGGCGCACGATGCCGCCGCTCGCCTGCGCCTCCGTGCTCATATCGGAGACGATCTGGCGCGCATTCCCGGCGTCCTCCGCCGTCCGCGTGACTGTCTCCGTGATCTGCGCGAGCGCCGCGGCCGTCTCCTCGAGATTGGCGGCCTGGCTCTCCGTGCGCCGCGACAGATCGTCGGCCGCGGCCACGGTCTCCTGCATTCCGGCGCCGAGCAGCTTGGTGCTCTCCGCCATTTCGCCGATCGCCTCGGACAATTGGCCGACGGCGGTGTTGAAGTCTATCTGCAGCCGCCGATAGGCGCCGGGGACCTCGTCGGTCAGCCGCGAGGTCAAATCCTTCTCGGCGATTCTGGCGAGCCCGTCGCCCAGCAGCTGGACGATGCGCGCCTGTGCGGCGTTCGCTTCGGCGATCAGGCTCTCATCGGCCCGATGGTCGAGAATGACCTGACGAAGATTGACGAAAGCGTCGGCGAGGCGCCGCACACTATCGGCGCATTCGTCGATCTCGAGACGGTAGGATGTGTCGCCGTCGGCGAGCCGGCGGATCGCTTCGGTCACAACGGCGAGCGGCTGCACCACGCGCGTGCGAATTGCGACGCCGCCCAGAATGCACAGAAGCGCGATGAGGGCCGGACCGACAAAGAGCGCCGCCAATCTCGGGTCACGCGCCGTCACCCAGTCGCTGCCGTCGGCGAAGAGGCGCCAGCTCACGACGGCCTGCGCGAATGCGATCGCCGCGATGACGGACAGCAGCACGGCCGACCGTAGGCGCAATCCCCTCGGAACAAAATCGCGCAAGCTGTTCACCCTCTAAATTCCCGCGCCCACCCGCAACGAATGGTGGATCGCGACGCGTCGCGACGGGCCGGATCGCAGAGGCGAGCGCCGCTCCGGGGGCGCCGCCCGGCCGAACGGAATGCTGAACCGCCGCCAGACAGTAATGGCAGAGGCCACGTTAAGTTAAGGTTAATAGAAACCTATTGCGCGCCGGCGAGCGCGGCGGCGCGCGTCTGCGCGAGCGCTTTCTCGATCTCGGGAAGCAGCGTCTCTTCCAGAGCCTGCCGGGTCAAAGGCCCGACGTATTTATAGGCGATGGCGCCATCGCCGCGGATGACGAAAGTCTCCGGCACGCCATAGACGCCGAAATCGATCGCCACGCGGCCGGCGAGATCGACGCCGATGGAGGCGTAAGGATTGCCGACGTCCTCGAGGAAGCGCAGCGCATTGGCGGGCTCGTCCTTATAGGCGAGGCCGGCGAGCGTCACGCCTTTGCCGGCGAGAGCGGGATCCTTGGCGAGCGCCAGCAATTGCGCATGTTCCGCCCGGCAGGGCGCGCACCAGGAGGCGAACACATTCACCACACTCACATGGCCTTTGCGCAGATCATCGCCGACGAGGCCGCCGACGCCGGCGAGCCCCGGCAAGGCGGGAAGCGCGAATTGCGGCGCCTGCTTGCCGATGAGCGCCGAGGGCAGACGCGACGCGTCGCCCGCGAACAGCCGCGCCAGGAAGAGAAGGGCGAGAGCCGCGAAAACGGCCAGCGGCAGGAACAGCGCCAGCCGGCCGCGCGGCGCGTCTTGCGCGCTCATAGCGTCTCCTCGCGAGCGCCGGCGGTCTTCTCCAGTCGCGCCAGCTCGGCGGAAAGACGTCTGTTCTCGAGCAGAATGCGCGCCAGCAGGACGAGCACCGTCGCCGCCGTCACCCCATAGGCCAACAGAATATAACCCCAATGTTCGTCGGTCACTGCGCCGGCTCCAGCAATTCCGCAGCCCCGCCCTCTTCTCCGGCGGCGGCCGCCTGCAGCGTCAGCCGCGCGACGCGGCGACGCAAAATCTCATTGCGGATCGCCATCAGATGCAGGGCGAGAAACAGCGCCGTTGCGCCGAGCGCCATGATCAGCAGCGGCCACAGCATGGCGGCGGCGATGGTCGGTCCGCCGGCGCGCAGCACAGAGGCCGGCTGATGCAGCGTGTTCCACCAATCGACCGAGAATTTGATGATCGGAATATCGACGAAGCCGACCAGAGTCATGATCGCCGCTATGCGCGCCCCCCGCGGGGAGTCTTCCATCGTCTGACGCAGCGCGATCAGGCCGAGATAGAGCAGGAAGAGGATCAGCATGGAGGTGAGACGCGCGTCCCACACCCAATAGGTCCCCCACATGGGCTTGCCCCACAGCGAGCCCGTCACCAGACAGATGAAGGTGAAGGCCGCGCCGAGCGTGGCGGCGGTCTTTTGCGCGGCGTCGGCCAGCGGATGACGCCAGACCAGCACGCCGAGCGAGGCCGATGTCATGACCATATAGGCGAACATTGCGAGCCAGGCGGCCGGCACGTGGATATACATGATCTTGACCGTCTCGCCCTGCTGATAATCAGCGGGCGAGACGAAGAAGACGAGATAGAGGCCGAGGCCCGAGAGCAGAGCGCTCGCCGCGCCGAGCCAGGGCAGGACGCGCCGCGTCAGCCGCAGAAAGACGGCGGGATTGGCGAGAGACGAAAACGCGATCATGACGGCCTGCGCAAACGAGACGCGACGGGCGGAGAGGGAAACGCCCTCTCCGCCCGCGTGATCAGTTGGAGATTTTGGACTTGGGCTGCTCGGCCGGCTTCGCCTGCTCGGCCGTCTGCGGCTTGAACTTGCCGTGCAGAATCTCGACCGCGGCGATCAGCTGCTTGTCCTTCTTGGGGTCCGGCGGCACATAGGCCTGCGAGCCGCTCTTCTCGTCCTCGCCATTCTTGAGATGGCCCTTGAGCGAGGCTTCGCCCTTGGTGTCGTCCTTGCCCTTCAGCTCGTCCGGCACATCCTGCAGCAGATTGATGTCCGGGTCGATGCCCTTGGCCTGAATGGAGCGGCCCGACGGCGTGTAATAGCGCGCCGTGGTCAGGCGCAGCGCCCCATTGGCGCCGCCGAGCGGGATGATGGTCTGCACCGAGCCCTTGCCGAAGGAGCGCGTGCCGAGAATGGTGGCGCGCTTGTGATCCTGCAACGCGCCGGCGACGATCTCCGAGGCCGAGGCGGACCCGCCATTGATCAGCACCACCACCGGCTTGCCGCGCGAAATATCGCCAGCCGCCCGCGCATTGTAGCGCTGCGTCTCATCGGCCGTGCGGCCGCGCGTGGAGACGATCTCGCCATGGTCGATGAAACTGTTCACCACTTGGATCGACTGATCGAGCAAGCCGCCGGGATTGTTGCGCAGATCGACGATATAGCCCTTGAGCTTGTCGCCGGGCATCTCCTGCTGGAACTTCTGGATCGCCGTGCGCAGCCCGTCCGAGGTCTCCTCGTTGAACTGGGAGATGCGGATATAACCGATATCCTCGTCTTCCTTGTGCGAGCGCACCGATTTGATATGGATCTCGGCGCGCGTGAGCTTGACCTCGATCTTCTCCCGGTCCTTGCCGCGCAGAATGGTGAGCTTCACCGAGGTGTTGATCTGGCCGCGCATCTTGTCGACGGCCTGATTGAGCGTGAGGCCCTGCACATTGTCGTCGTCGATCGCGAAGATGAGGTCGCCGGACATGATGCCGGCCTTGGACGCGGGCGTGTCGTCGATCGGCGTCACCACCTTGACGAGGCCGTCCTCCTGCGTGACCTCTATGCCGAGGCCGCCGAACTTGCCCTCGGTCTGCGTCCGCATGTCCTTGAAGCCCTTGGCGTCGAGGTAGCTCGAATGCGGATCGAGCGAGGTGAGCATCCCGTTGATCGCCGATTCGACCAGCTTCTGCTCGTCCGGCTTCTCCACATAATCGGCGCGGACCTTGTCGAAGACGTCGCCGAACAGGCTCAAATTCTTATAGGTGTCGGCGGCGGCGGCGAAGGCCGGGGAGCCGATCAATAGGCGCGCATTCTGTCCGAGCGTGGCGCATCCCGCCCCGATGACGATTCCCGTTATGATCAATGAGGCCTTGCGCATCATCCGCCAACCTTCTGAAGTTCCGGCTTCGCCCACCATGGGCCCGGATCGATGGACGTTCCGTCCTTGCGAAACTCTACATAGAGAATGGGCTGTTTCGCGCCGATAGCAATGGCCGCCGCAGTCCTGACGGCGCCGCCGCCCATGTTCGCCACCGGCTCGCCGGCGAGGACGAATTGTCCCACGGCGACGGATATCCGCTCCATTCCGGCCAGGGTGACATAATAGCCGCCGCCGGCGTTGATGATCAAGAGTTGACCATAGGATCGGTAGCGCCCTGCGAAAACCACCCAGCCGTCGCTGGGCGCGGCCACGATCGCGTTTTCGCGCGCCGCTATCGACAGGCCCTTCTCGGCTCCGCCCTGACCGTCCGAGGCGCCGAAGCGCTTGACGACAGGCCCCGCGGTCGGCGGCGCCAATCGACCTTTCAGATCGGCGAAGGCGACGGCTGGAGCGAGACGGGCGGGATCCTTGAACGGAGCCGCCAGCGCCTTGGCGCGGCTCTCCTGCGACATTGCGGCGTCCGCCGCGGCGCGCTCGGAATCGGCGCGTCGCGCCGCTTCGGCCGCGCGCCGGCCCTCCTCCACCTCGCTCTCCATGCGAGAGATCAGCTCCTTGAGGTTGGTCGCCTTGGACGCCAGCGCGCGCGCCCGCTCCGCCTCGAAATCCAGCGCGCTCTGCGCCAGCATCAGCGCCTTCTGCCGCGTCTCGACGAGCGCCTCGAGCCGCACGCGCTCCTCCTTCAAATGCTCGAGCTCGGCGATGAGGCTCGTCTTCTCCGCCTCTACGCGGCCGCGCAGCGTGACGAGGTCGGCGAGATCGGTCTTGAGCGTCTCCACCTCGGCGCGCATTTGCGGCAGCATCGAGCCGAGCAGCATGGCGGCGCGAATGCTCTCCAGAATATCCTCCGGCCGCGCCAGCAGCGCCGGCGGCGGCTTGCGCCCCATGCGCTGCAGCACGAGCAGCACCTCGCCGATCAGCGCGCGACGGCCGGCCAGCGATTTGACCAGCGCCCGCTCGCTCTGCACCGACGTCTCGAGCTTGGCGCTCACATCCTCCGCGCGCTTTTCCAGCACGCCGACCCGCTGCACGGCGTCGACCAGCGCGGCGTTGAACTTGGCGCGATCGGCGCGCAGCGTCTCGATCTCAGTCTCGATTTTGCGGCGGCTCTCGGCGGAGACCGTGATCGTGTCCTCGAGGCTGCGCAGCTCCGAACGTTTTCCGGAAATATCGGGGGAATCCGGATTGTCGGCGGCGTCTCGCGTCTCGACGACAGGAACCGGCTTCAACGTCGTCGTCGTCAGAGCGCCGCGCAGATTTTCCGCTCGCGCGGGATTTGCGATGGCCGTCAGCACGAGGCCGAGGACGGGAAGACAGACTTTGGGAAAGCAGCCGCTTGGCTCCCGACGCTCCACTCCCCGTCGCATGATCCCGCCGCTCGACCTATGCCTCATGAACGGCGTCCGCTTCGCCCGCGACTCTTTGCGCCCGCCGGAAGCCGGCGCGCGAATCTCGCGGCAGTTTGGCTATTCAATAGCGTCCACATTGCGGCGAAGGCGGCGCCTATCGGCGCGGCGACAGCAGGAAATCGACGCCGCTCCCGCTTTCGCCCTCCGGCGCGCCTTTGGCGACCGGCTTGCCGCTCTCGCCGGCGACGGAAAGACGCCCACGCTCGACGCCCATGCGGCCGAGATAATCGACGACGCGGGCGGCCCGGTCGCGCGCCTGCTCCCGCGCGGCCCGATCGCCGCCCTCGGCGCGCACGCGCACGTCCACATCGGTCTGTGGACAGCGTTGCAGCAGGCCCACCGCTTTGTCCAACGCGCCGGTCGCGCCGCGCTGGACGCCGCCGCGCCGGCTGAAGCGCACCGGCTCGCCGGCCAGCGCCGCGGTCACGGCCTTCTGACAGGCCGGAAGATCGAGCTCTCCGCTCGCCGGAGTGGCGGGCCGAGCTTGTTCGGACGGCTTGCCCGACGCGGAAGACTCGCCGGGTGCGGAGGGCGCGCCGGGCGCGGAAGGCCTGCCGGGCTCCGCCGATTTGGGAGTTTCGGGAGATCGGGAAGATTCGGAGGTCCGCTCGTCCGCGAAGGGCCGCACGAGCTCCGGGGCGGCCGCCGAAGGAGTCGAAGGCGCGGGCTTCACCCCTCCCCGCGCCGGCTCCTTGGACTTGGCGACGCCGCCATTCCGCGTTGACGGAGCGTTCGGCGGCGGGCCGTTTTGTGGGGCCTCCTCCGGGCCGGCGGCGCCATTCGGCCCGCGCTCGGGCGCCTCGCTTTCGCGGGCTGCGCGTCGCGCAATGGCGGCGTTCTCGTAATTCTTGGCGGCCGCGCCCGTCAGAGCGTCCACATCGGCGATTCCCCGCACGCCGGGAATATGCGCGATCTCCTCCGCCGCAGCGGCGCGGTTCGGCGCATCGCGGGGCAAGAGGACATCGCGGCCGGCGACGTCGACATAGGCGGGATCGCCGCCGATTTTCTCGATCGCGCTCGCCGCCTTGCGCCGCAAATCCTGCTCCGTCGAGCGGCCGGCCAGAAAGCCGGCGGCGAGCCAGATCAGCGCCAGCGGGACGAGGCCGAGCGCCCAGCCCTCATTGTCGCGCAGAGAATGCCGGCCGAGCAGCGCGCCGGCCGCCGCGCCGGCGAGAAAGGCGGGAAACAGCAGCAGCGCCGTCTCGAGCCAGAAGCCCGAGCGCCCGGGCAGGAGGCCGAGCGCAGCGACGGGAACGCCCGCCGCGAAAGCGAGAACGAACCACACCAGCCAGCCGGCGACCGGCCCGCGCTCGGAGCGCCGCACGATGGAGAGCGCCGTCGCGACTCCGACCGCGAAGGCCGAGGCGCCCCAGGCCCAAAAATGCATGAGGAGATAGGTCATGGCGTTCGCATGGTCCGGCCGACGCGGCGAGATTGCGTCACGGCCCTATCTTTGGCAAGGCTCGGGCTTTCATCGGGAGACGCGCGTGACGCGGACATTTTCGCTTCCCCTTCTGATCGCCCTTCTGCTCGTCGCGCGCCTGGCCGGCGCGCCGGCCGCTGCGCTCGAGGCGGGCGGCGCGACACAGGGGCCCGTCCTTCCCGTGGAGCGGACGCCCTTCCATGTCCCAGCCTTCCGCAATGACGCGGTCTCCATGTTGAATGTGTGGCTGCCGCCGCATCGCGTCGCGCCCTATCACGAGCATTCGCGCGACTTCGCTTATGTGGTGGTGCGCGAGAGCCCGACCCTCGTTCAAAATTGGGGCGACGCCGCGCCGACGTCGATCATTTGGCCGCGCGGCGCGGTGGGCTTCGGCGCTTTTTCCAAACAGAGCCTCACTCACCGAGCCGAAAATGTCGGCGATATGCCTCTGAGCATCGTCGGCTTCGAGCTTTTGGAGCCGGCGCCGAAAGGCCGCGCGCCCTCGGAACGTCCCGCCGGCTTTACGCAGATCATCGACAATGAGCGCCTGCGCGGATGGCGCCTCGCGCTGAAGCCCGGAGAGATCACGCCCGCCTTCACGCAACGCGCGCCCGGCGTGCGGATCGTGGTGGAGGGAGGCGAGCTGATCGAGACGGATGCGGATGGCGCCGGGCAGAACATGGCCTTGCAGCCGGGCGATTTCCAATGGCGCGACGCCGGCCCCGCCCGCGCGCTGCGCAACGCCGGCGCGACGACGATAGAGTTGGTGGAATTCGAGGTGAAGTGACGAGGCCCCTAGAAAGGCGGCGCACATGACATATGACGATTACAACGCGTTCTGCAGCGCATTGCCGGCGGCCAGCCATGTGGTGCAATGGGGCGGCTCGCATGTCTGGAAGGTCGGCGGGAAGGTTTTCGCTATCGGCGGCTGGGACGAAGGCCAGCCGCGTTTCACCTTCAAGGTCGGCGACGTCGCCTATGAGATGCTCAAGGAGCAACCCGGCCTGCGTCCCGCGCCCTATCTCGCCTCCCGCGGCTTGAAATGGATACAGCATTTCGCGGAGCCTGGCCTCTCGGACGCCGAGCTGCGCGACTACATCCGCGAATCGTATTCGATCGTCTCGCGAGGGCTCCCACGGAAGAAGCGCGTTGAGCTCGGACTGAACAACGCCTGAAATCTCGCAACCGTCGAGAGCCGGTTCCCCTCCGCCCGTGCGGCCTCACACCCGCATCGGCATCAGCACATAGAGCGCGCTCGCGCCGTCGCGGTCCTGGATCAGCGTCGGCGAGCCGGGATCGGCGAGGCGGAACAGAGCCGTGTCGCTGTCGAGCTGATCGGCTATGTCCAGCAGATAGCGGGAGTTGAAGCCGATATCGATCGGCGGCCCGTCATAATCGGCCTCGATCTCCTCCACCGCCGAGCCCTGATCGGGATTGGTGACGGAGAGAACCAGCCGACCTTCCGAAAGCGCCAGCTTCACGGCGCGGCCGCGCTCCGAAGAAATGGTCGAGACGCGGTCCACCGCCTCGCGGAACACGCCGCGCTCGACGGTGAGGCGCTTGTCGTTATTGGCCGGAATGACGCGGCCATAATCGGGGAAAGTGCCGTCGATGAGCTTGGTCGTCAGCACCGTCTCGCCGAAGGAGAAACGCATCTTATTGGTGGAGAGCTCGATCGCCACCGCGCCCTCGGCGTCCTCGACGAGGCGCAGAATCTCATTCACCGCCTTGCGCGGCAGGATCACGCCCGGCATTCCGGCGGAGCCGGCCGGCGCCGGCAGCTCGACGCGGGCGAGGCGATGGCCGTCGGTGGCCACGGCGCGCAGCAGCTGATGGCCCTCGACCTCGGCCACATGCAGGAAGATGCCGTTGAGATAATAGCGCGTCTCCTCGCTGGAGATGGCGAATTGCGTCTTCAATATCAGCTTCTTGAGGTCCGCCGGCGGCAGCGAGAAGCTGTGCGAGAACTCCCCCGAGGTGACGTCGGGAAAATCGCTCTCCGGCAGGCTCTGCAGATTGAAGCGCGAGCGGCCCGAGCGCAGCGTGAGCTGACCCTGCTCGCCGCTTCCCTCGATCGAGACCTGCGCGCCCTCCGGCAGCTTGCGGACGATGTCATAAAGAGTATGGGCGGGCAGCGTCGTCGCGCTCGGCTGGCCGATGTCCGCGGAGACTTTCTCGATGATCTCGAGATCGAGATCGGTCGCCTTGAGCATCAGCGTCCCGGCGGAGGCGTCGATGAGCACATTGGCGAGGATCGGAATGGTCGTGCGCCGCTCCACCACTCTGTGAACATGGCCGAGGGCGCGCAGCAGCGCCGCTCTCTCGATGGTGACTTTCATTGCGCTCGATCCGTGACGCTGTTTTTCGCTCCAAGGGCGAGACTTTCGCAAGCCGCAACGAATAGCGCAAGAGCCGCAAGGGGATCGGCCGGAGCCTGTGCATAAGTTCCTATCGCGACGAAGAGTAGCGGCCTCCTTGCTTAACCGGCCCTTAAATCGACAGCATTAATGCTAGTGTCGGCGTCGGCCGTGCGCTTCCATGCCGCGGCGCGACGGAACCCGAGGCGGCGGACCAAAATGGCGCGCGAGAAGCAACGTCGCGAACCACGTTTCGACGGCGACGGGGGCGGCGATCTACGCGCCGACCCGCGAGAGGATCGCATGGCGAAACCCAAACGCAAAGGCAAGAGCGCACCGGGCAAGAGCGCGCCGCCGCCAGAGGACGACGACGCGCCGCCGCAACGCTCCATGCCCAAAAAAGCCAAAAAGGGCGGCCGCTTCGGCCTCGGCGGGCTCGTCTATTGGGGCGCCGTGCTCTCCATCTGGGGCGCGATCGGCGTCGGCGGCCTGTTCATCTATCATGCGGCGCAGCTTCCGCCGATCGACACTCTGGCGGTGCCCAAAAGGCCGCCCAATATCGCCATTCTGGCTGCCGATGGGGAATTGCTGGCCAATCGCGGCGACACGGGCGGAGCCGCGGTGCGCCTGCGCGATCTGCCGCCCTATCTGCCCAAGGCCTTCGTCGCCATAGAAGATCGTCGCTTCTATTCCCATTGGGGCGTCGATCCGATCGGCATCGCCCGCGCGCTGACGCGCAACCTCACCGGGCGCGGCGGAATGCAGGGCGGCTCGACGCTCACCCAGCAGCTCGCCAAGAATTTGTTCCTGACCCAGGAGCGCACCCTCTCACGCAAGATGCAGGAGGCGATCCTCGCCCTCTGGCTCGAGCACAAATATTCCAAAGACCAGATTCTCGAGCTCTACCTCAACCGCGTCTATTTCGGCTCCGGCGCCTATGGCGTGGAGGCGGCGGCGCAGCGCTATTTCGGCCATGGCGCCGCCCAGGTGACGCTCGCGGAGGCGGCCGTGCTCGCCGGGCTGATGAAGGCGCCGAGCAAGCTCGCGCCCGACCGCAACCCGGAAGGGGCGACCGAACGCGCGGCGCAGGTCGTCACCGCAATGGCGCAGGAAGGCCATATCACCGAGGCCATGGCGAAGCTCGCACTCGGCCGGCCGGCCTTGGCGCGACGGGAGCGCGGCGCCGGTTCCATCAATTACGCCGCCGATTATGTGATGGACATGCTCGACGACACGATCGGCGCCATCGACCAGGACATTGTGGTCACGACGACGCTCGATCGAAGGCTCCAGGAAGTGGGCGAGAAGTCAATCGCCGAGGAGCTCGACAAGAAGGGCGAGAAATTCGGAGTCAGCCAGGGCGCGCTGGTGGCGCTCGATCCCAACGGCGCCATTCGCGCTCTCGTCGGCGGCCGCAATTACGCCGAGAGCCAATTCGACCGCGCTGTTTCCGCCAAAAGGCAGCCGGGCTCGGCCTTCAAGCCTTTCGTCTATCTCGCGGGGCTCGAGCATGGCTTGACGCCGGACACGGTGCGCGAGGACGGGCCGATCAATGTCAAAGGCTGGCAGCCGGAGAATTACAGCCGTGAATATTTCGGCCCGGTCACGCTCACCAAGGCGCTGGCGCTGTCGCTCAACACAGTGGCGGTGCGCGTCGGCCTCGAGGCCGGGCCGAAGGCCGTGGTCAAGATCGCGCATCGGCTCGGCGTCGCCTCCGAGTTGCAGCCCAACGCCTCCATCGCGCTCGGCACTTCGGAGGTGACGCCGCTGGAGCTGGTGACGGCCTATGCGCCCTTCGCCAATGGCGGCGTCGGCGTGCAGCCGCATATCATCGTCAAGGTGCGCACCGCCGGCGGCAAGCAGATCTACGCGCGCAGAGGCTCGAGCAATGGCCGCGTGATCGAGCCGCAATATGTGGCGATGATGAACACGATGATGGAGGAGACTCTCTCCACAGGCACGGCGCGCAAGGCGGAGCTGCCCGGCTGGCGCGCCGCCGGCAAGACCGGCACCAGCCAGGATTTCCGCGACGCCTGGTTCGTCGGCTACACGCCGCATCTCGTCGCCGGCGTCTGGCTCGGCAATGACGACAATTCGCCCACCAAGAAAGTCTCGGGCGGCAATCTGCCGGTCGAGGTCTGGAGCCGCTTCATGAAAGCGGCGCATCAGGGCGTGCCGGTCGCGGCCCTGCCCTCCGGCTCCTGGCGCTCGGCCGCGGCGCCGGCGGACAGCCTCTCGCCCATCGCGCCGCTGCTCGATTTTTTCTCCTCCGATCCAGAGCCGGAGGCCCCGCCGCCGCGGCCCTCGCGCCGCCGTCAGGTCCGCGACGAGGACGAGGATGTCGCGCCCGGCTCGGTTCATGGGCTCGAGGCGCTGATGCCGCCCGCCGACATTCCGAGCCAGACGCCCCGCCCGCGGCGCGGCCCGTCGCGGGAGGAAAAGAATATTTTCGAGAAATTATTCGGCGGTTGAGACCGCCGAACGACCGTTTCGTTTTCCTTCAAATTGTGAGACGCGCGGCATGACAATTGCGAAGCTCGGGGCGAGAACCTGTCCCGCATGTCGCTTTTGTCGCAAAAGCGGCGTGCATTTCGCAAAGTGGAGAAAGCGATATGAGACTGGCGGAGGCTTTTGCTTCGGCGACGCTCGATGATGTCAAGGCGGCGCTCGACGGCGGCAAACTGGTTCTGTATTCGACCGGACGTCCGATCGGACCGGACCATAAGATCACCCGCAGCGAGGTGATGGCGACCTTCACCTTCCAGTCTCCCGCTTTCGGGCCGGATGGCGCCGACGGCGCCGCCGCCCCGCTGTTCGCCGAGTCGTCGGTCATCGCCACCGGCATCGGCACGCCCGGCTGGGCGCGCCTCTCCAAGGCCGACGGCACGCCGGTCGTCGATCTCTCGGTCGGTCCCGGCAATACGGAAATCAAGCTGGCGAGCGTTTCCGCCACCAAGGATTTCCCCATCGCCATCACGGCGCTGAAGTTCCAGCCGGCCGAGTCCGTCGAGTGGAACAAGACCGAATTCGGCCATGCGTTCATGACGAACCACGAGAA
This sequence comes from Methylosinus sp. RM1, assembly GCF_011378635.1. Lineage (NCBI taxonomy): Bacteria > Pseudomonadati > Pseudomonadota > Alphaproteobacteria > Hyphomicrobiales > Methylocystaceae > Methylosinus > Methylosinus sp. RM1. The sequence goes on along the minus strand of NZ_WOVC01000007.1, from coordinate 66,566 downwards.
CCCCTTCCGCAAGGTCTCCGTTCGCGGCTGATCTTCTAGCCCTCGCTTCGACGAGTCTCCAGCCGAACCGGCCTCCGCTTCGGCTGGAGACACTCTAAAGCCAGCGACGCCGCCACGCCCAGCCGCGTCGTTCTCGCGCGGTCCAGCGACGCATTCCCGGCGTCCGCGGACCGCGCGTTTCATTTGGCGATTTCGGCGAGCCAGCGCGCGATGAAGCGTCGGCTGCGTTCCTGCAGGCCAGGCGCTTTGGCCGCGGCCACGGCGCGCAGCCCCGCGATGGAGACGCCGGCGGATGAAAGCTCCGCCGTATGGCCGATGAACCAGCGCTCGAGGCTGTCCTTCTCCGCTTCCGGATGGAATTGCAGCGCGAGACCGCGCCGCCCCATCGCAAAGGCTTGATGCGGATAGAGCGCCGAAGACGCGAGCAGCGTCGCCTTCTCTGGAAGATCGAAAGTGTCGCCGTGCCAGTGCAGCACATCCGCCTCGGGCTCGACGAGCGCGGCGAGCGCGCTGTCGCGCCCCGCCTCCGTCAGCGTGATCGGCGCAAAGCCGATTTCCTTGCCGGCGCCGCCCGGATAGACACGGGCCCCGAGCGCCGCGGCCATGAGCTGGCAGCCGAGACAAACGCCCAAAGTCGGCGCGTCGCGCCCGAGCCGCGCGCGAAGCAGCGCCGCCTCCTGCGCCAAAAAAGGATAGTCCTCGGTCTGATAGACGCCGATCGGCCCGCCGAGCACGATGAGAAGATCGGCCTCGGCCGCCTCGGCGGGGATATTCTGCATCCCCGCCTCGACATAATGGATCCGATAACCCGCCTCGGCGAGCGGCTCGGCGAAACTGCCGAGATCCTCGAAGGCGATATGACGTATGACGAGCGCGGTCTTCATCGTTCCCCCGCTGGGCGATTCCGGACGGCGCAGTCTATGCCGACGTCCATCACGCAAAAAGGCCCAGCGATGAGAATCGAGGGGAGCCAGCGCGGCTCAGTCGGCGGTGATGACGACCTCCGGATAGACGTCGTTCTCCTCGCGGTCGAGACCGTCTTCCTCGGCGATGGTCACGCCCGTGACGCAGACTTCATTGTCGTCTATGACCACCTCGACCTTCTCGAGCTGAGCGCCGACGCAGGGACCGTCGTTGCAGACGCCGGTCGGAATGTCGAATTGCGCGCCATGCTTGCCGCACAGCAGGAAGCGCTGCGTCGGGTCCAGGAAGGACTTCGGCTCGAAGTCGAGACGGCTGCCCTGGTGCGGGCAGCGGTTGACATAGCCGTAATATTTGCCGACGTGACGCACGATGACGACCGGGAAGGGCACGGTCTTGCCCTCATCATTGACGCGGGCCAGCACATAGCCGACGGCCCGGCGTTTTGCGACATCGTTCACATGGCAAACGGCGAAGATTTCGCGTGTCGGCTCTTCCATACCGTTCCTCCTCGGAATCGCTACAAAGTCCGGAAGGGTGAAGCAATCTCGGCGCCGGTCAGCCCTGCCGGCCGCCTGGAAGCGGCCGCGGAGCCGGCGCCTCGGTCGGACCATCGCCTCCCCCGCGCCGGGCGTATTCGGCCGCCATATCCGCAACCGCAGCGTGGAGCGCCTTTTCGCTCAGCACATTCAGTCGCGCCTCCAGGCCTTGGATCCTGGCCTGTAGCTCGGCCTCGGCCTTTATTCTCTCCCGCTCGATACGATCGATCTTGTCGCTCTGCCGCTCGAGCAGGCGTTTGAACTCGTCGATCGATTCTTTTGTGTATTGACGCAACCCGTCGAATTGCACCCTTGTCGTCACCATATCGGCATAGAGATCGGCGAGCTTCTTCGCGCCTACGAACACTCGCCCGAACATGTCGACGCTCTTTCGATATTATATGAAATTCTTCGCCCAAGCCGCGTAACTGCGCAGCTCTTCTCGATATTCCTGCATCGATTTCGCGAGCTTATGCACTTGGTCCGAGATCGCCGCGATTTCCGCTTTTCGAACAGGCGTCGGCTCTCTCAGCGCGGTCGCCGCCACGGGCGTGACGACGTCGGACGGCGCGATCGCCAGCGCGAGGCCATAGCGCTCGAGCCGCCGCGTTTCGGGAAAGACACTCGATAGGAGACGCACCGAATTGGCCGTGTCGACCAAGGTGGCGAGCAGGTCGGGCGCGAGCTTTTTGCGGCCCTCATCCGAGTCGTAGGCGCGGCGATCCGCCTCGAGCGAATGGAAAGAGGACAGGAGAAGACCGATGCGGACGTCTTCCAGCGAATCGCCCAGATGCTTTTCCAACCGCTCGATCGAGCGGCGCAAATGCGGGGCCGCCGCCGTTTCGGTGAGGCGCTTGCGAAGCTCCGCTGTCTTGCGCTTCGCCTCGGCGTGCAAATCGGTCGCGATTTCACGGTCGATCGACCATGCGTCGCCCGCCGGCGCCGTGATCGTCGTATTTCGGAAGGCGGCCTGGGGCGAGGCGTCCGTCATGAAACTACCCTTTGGACCATCGGACCAAAAACGTTGCTTCAGATAGGCTACACCATGCGCGCCCGCCCGTCAGCCTCAGTGGAGGCTGACGGTCTGCAGCTGCTGCTGCCAGGCGTTGGCGAGGGCCCCCTCTTCCGTGTCGGCGAGGACGATCGGCGTGCCGTCCGCGCCGAGCAGCGCGAAAAGCGTCAGGCCGGGCTCTATGGCCGGGGCCTGAGGGTAGAGCCGCTTGACATCCTCCGAGCGCATCGTCCGCACATAGGCGATCGCTCCATCGCCCAAATGCGCGAACTGCTCGGGGGTCAGCAGGGGGATTCTTCTCTCGGTCGCGGTCTTGCCTTCCATCTCACACTCCTCGGCGGTCGTATCGACCCGCCCGGCGGACGCCTACTCGCGTAGCACGGGAGATATCTGTGCATTGCGGCGCCCGATTTTCAGGGGCGCCGCCGGAATTTTCGTGGAGCCGTCACAAATCGAGCACGAGCCGCGCCGGGTCCTCGAGCTGCTCCTTGACCCGCACCAGGAAAGTGACCGCCTCTTTGCCGTCGACGATGCGGTGATCATAGGAAAGCGCGAGATACATCATGGGACGTATCTCGATCTTGCCGGCGACGACGACCGGCCGCTCCTCGATCTTGTGCATCCCCAATATGCCCGATTGCGGGGCGTTGAGAATAGGCGTCGACATCAGCGAGCCGTAGATGCCGCCATTGGAAATGGTGAAGGTGCCGCCGGTCAGATCTTCGAGATCGAGCTTGCCTTCGCGCGCCTTGCGCCCGAAATCGCCGATCGCCTTTTCGATCTCGGCGACGCTCATGCGATCGGCGTCGCGCACCACCGGCACGACGAGGCCTTTGTCCGTGCCCACGGCCACGCCTATGTGGCAATAGTGCTTGTAGATGACGTCGGAACCGTCGATCTCGGCGTTGACGGCCGGCACTTCCTCCAGCGCCTTGCAGCAGGCTTTCACAAAGAAGCCCATGAAGCCGAGCTTCACCTGATGCTTCTTCTCGAACAGCTCCTTGTAGCGATTGCGCAGCGCCATCACCGACGACATGTCGACCTCGTTGAAGGTCGTCAGCATCGCGGCGTTGGATTGCGCCTCTTTCAACCGCTTGGCGATGGTCTGACGCAGGCGCGACATGCGCACGCGCTCCTCGCGCTCGGCGTCGGCCGGCGGGGCGGTCGGGCGCGGCGCCGGCGGGGCGATCGCCGGCTCGGGCGCAGCGGGGGCGGGTCGCGCCGCGAGAGCGAGAACATCGCCCTTCAGCACCTGACCCTGCTTGCCGGAGCCGACGATCCCGGACAGATCGACGCCTTGTTCCTTCGCGATCTTGGCGGCGGACGGCGCCGGCGGACGGGAGGGCGCTTCGGCGGCGGGGGCCGCGCTCGACGCGGCAGGCGGCGGCGCGACGATCGACGCCGCAGGCGCCGGACGCGGCGCGCCGGCGGCGCCCTCGGCGATCTGCCCGAGCAGCGCGCCGGGCGTGACCGTCTCGCCATCCTTGGCGACGACATCGGTCAGCACGCCGGCGGCGGGGGCGTTGACTTCGAGCGTCACCTTGTCGGTCTCGAGCTCGACCAGCGCCTCATCGGCCGCGACCGTGTCGCCGGGCTTTTTGAACCAACGGCCGATCGTCGCCTCGCTCACCGACTCGCCCAGGGTCGGAACGCGAATTTCCGTCATGATCACTCCGCCGCCAGAGAAATGCGCGCCGCGAAAGCCTCGTCGAGGAAAGCCCGCAGCTGCGCCTGATGCTTGGACATTGTGCCCGCCGCCGTGGAGGCCGAAGCCGGCCGGCCGATATAGCGGGCGCGTTTGCTCTTGCCGCCGACCTGCGTCAGCACCCATTCGAGATAGGGCTCGACGAAGAACCATGCTCCCATGTTCTTGGGCTCTTCCTGGCACCAGAAGACGTCGGCGTTCTTGAAGCGCGACATCATCGTCACCAGCCCCTTCAGCGGGAAGGGATAGAGCTGCTCGACGCGCAAGAGATACACATCGTCGACGCCGCGCGATTCGCGCTCCTCGAGCAGATCGTAATAGACCTTGCCGGAGCACAGAATCACGCGCGCGATCTTGTCGTCGGGCGCGAGGCGGAGCTTGTCCGAGGGATGCAATTCCGCGTCATCGGAGATGAAGCGATGGAACATCGTTCCCTCGCCCATTTCCTCGAGCCGCGAGACACAGCGCTTGTGACGCAGCAGCGATTTCGGCGACATCAGCACCAAGGGCTTGCGAATGTCGCGATGCAATTGCCGGCGCAGAATATGGAAGTAATTGGCTGGCGTCGTGCAATTGGCGACTTGCAGATTATCTTCCGCGCAGAGCTGCAGATAACGCTCGAGGCGCGCGGAAGAATGCTCCGGCCCCTGCCCCTCATAGCCATGCGGCAGCAGGCAGACGAGGCCCGACATGCGCAGCCATTTGCGCTCGCCCGCGGAAAGAAACTGATCGAAGACCACCTGCGCGCCATTGGCGAAATCGCCGAATTGCGCCTCCCATAGAACGAGCGAGCGCGGCTCGGCGAGCGAATAGCCATATTCGAAGCCGAGCACCGCCTCTTCCGAGAGCATCGAATTGATGACCTCGAAACGCCCCTGCCCGACGCCGACATGGTCGAGCGGCAGATAGCGGGATTCGTCCTCCTGATCGATCAGCACGGAATGGCGCTGCGAGAAGGTGCCGCGCTCGCTGTCCTGGCCGGAGAGGCGGACATTGTAGCCTTCCGCCAGCAGCGAGCCGAAGGCCAGCGCCTCCGCCGTCGCCCAATCTATGCCGGCGCCGCTCGAGATCGCCGTGCGGCGCGCGTCGAGGAAGCGCTGAATGGTGCGGTGAATGTGGAAATTCTCCGGGACCGTGGTCAGCTCCATGCCGATGCGGCGCAGAGATTCCACCGGCACGCCGGTCTTGCCGCGCCGCTCGTCCTCGGAGGATTGATAGCCCGGCTTCACGCCCGCCCAGCGTCCGTCGAGCCAATCCGCCTTATTGGGCTTATAGGATTGCGACGCCTCCATCTCCTGCTCGAGCCGCTGGCGCCATTCGTTCTTGATCGCGTCGACATCCTCGCGCGTCAGCAGCCCTTCGGCGATCAGCTTCTCGCTATAGAGCTCCAGCGTCGTCTTATGCGCGCGGATTTTCTTATACATCAGCGGCTGGGTGAAGGCCGGCTCGTCGCCCTCATTGTGGCCGAAGCGGCGATAGCACCACATGTCGATGACGACGGGCTTTTGGAACTGCTGCCGAAACTCCGTCGCGATGCGCGCGGCGTAGACCACCGCTTCGGGATCGTCGCCATTCACATGGAAGATCGGCGCCTCGACCGTCTTCGCCACATCCGAAGGATAGGGCGAGGAGCGCGAGTAGCGCGGATAGGTGGTGAAGCCGATCTGATTATTGATGATGAAATGGACCGAGCCGCCGGTGCGATGGCCCTTGAGCCCCGAAAGGCCGAAGCATTCCGCGACGACGCCCTGGCCCGCGAAAGCCGCGTCGCCATGAATGAGCAGCGGCATCACCACGCGCCGCTCGGTCTCCGTGCAGCGATATTGATCCTGCTTGGCGCGCGCCTTGCCGAGCACCACCGGATCGACGATCTCGAGATGCGACGGATTGGCGGTCAGCGAAAGATGCACCTTGTTGTTGTCGAACTCGCGATCGGACGAAGCGCCCAAATGATATTTGACGTCGCCCGAGCCTTCGACCTCGTCCGGCAGAAAAGAGCCGCCCTTGAATTCGTGGAACAGAGCGCGATGCGGCTTGGCCATCACCTGGCAGAGGATATTCAGCCTGCCGCGATGCGCCATGCCGAGCACGATCTCCTTCGCGCCGAGCGCGCCGCCGCGCTTGATGATCTGCTCCATCGCCGGCACGATGGCCTCCGAGCCGTCGAGCCCGAAGCGCTTGGTGCCGGTATATTTGACGTCCAGAAATTTCTCGAAGCCCTCCGCCTCGACCAGCTTGCGCAAAATCGCCTTCTTGCCTTCCTCGGTGAAGACGATCTCCTTCTTCGGACCTTCGATGCGCGCTTGAATCCAGGCCTTCTCCTCCGGATTGGAGATATGCATGAACTCATAGCCGATGGGCCCGCAATAGGTGCGGCGCAGGATCGCCACCATCTCGAAGACGCTGGCGTATTTCATGCCCATCACGCCGTCGATGAAGATCTTGCGATCATAATCCTCATCGGTGAAGCCATAGGTCTCGGGATGCAGTTCGCCATGGTCGTGGCGTTGCTCGAGGCCGAGCGGATCGAGATCGGCGTGCAAATGGCCGCGCATACGATAGGCGCGGATCATCATCAGCGCGCGCACGCTGTCGCGCGCGGCGCGTTGAATCTCCTCGTCCAGAGGCGCGCGCTCCGCAGGCGCGCCCTTGCCGGCCGCCGCAGGCGCGGTCTTGGCGCTCTCGCGCGCGACGCCGCCGAGCGCCGCGACGAGATCGTCGGCGGGCGTCGCCGGCCAGCCGGGACGCGACCAGGACGGACCGCTCGCCGCCGGCGCGGCTTCCGCGCCGAGGCTCGCGAAATAGTCGCGCCAAGCCGGGCCGACCGCGGAGGGGTCGGCCTCATAGGCCGCGAGCAGATGTTCGAGGTAACGCGCGTCGACGCTCTGCAGAAGCGAGTTCTGCGCAGAAGCATTCGCACGCGGCGAGGGCCGCCGGTCGCCGCCCGCCGATCCGCCATTCGTCTCGAGACGCGCCATTCTGTTCAGTCTCCCGAGCGCAGAACTTTCTCGAAGTTGAGCGAAATCATTTTGACAATTCTTTAAAGATTTCGTCTCGCGCTCATATTTTGGGGGAACGCGCCGGCGATTCGCCGACGCGCGCATTCGCCGAACCTCAGCGGTTCAGCGTTTCGACCAATGTCTTGCCGAGTCGCGCCGGAGACGGCGAGACCACGATCCCGGCCGCTTCCATCGCCGCGATCTTGCTCTCGGCGTCGCCTTTGCCGCCGGAGACGATCGCGCCCGCATGGCCCATGCGCCGCCCCGGAGGAGCGGTGCGGCCCGCGATGAAACCGACCATCGGCTTCTTACGGCCCCGCTTGGCTTCGTCTATCAAGAACTGGGCCGCGTCTTCCTCGGCGGAACCGCCGATCTCGCCGATCATGACGATGGATTTGGTGGCGTCGTCGGCCAGAAACAACTCCAGCACCTCGATGAAGTCGGTTCCCTTGACCGGATCGCCGCCGATGCCGACGGCGCTGGTCTGGCCGAGACCTTCGCGGGTCGTCTGGAAAACGGCCTCATAAGTCAGCGTGCCCGAGCGCGAGACGACGCCGACGGAGCCTCTGCTGAAAATATTGCCGGGCATGATGCCGATCTTGCTCTCGCCCGCGGTGACGACGCCCGGGCAATTGGGCCCGATGAGGCGGGATTTGGAGCCCGACAGAGCGCGCTTGACGCGGATCATGTCATGGACCGGAACGCCCTCGGTGATGGCGACGATCAGCGGAATCTCGGCGTCGATCGCCTCGCAAATGGCGTCGGCCGCGCCCGGCGGCGGCACATAGATGACTGAAGCGTCGGCGCCGGTCTTCTCCCGCGCTTGCGCTACCGTGTCGAAGACGGGAAGATCGAGATGCGTCGAGCCGCCCTTGCCGGGCGAGACGCCGCCGACCATGCGGGTGCCGTAGCGCACCGCCTGCTCGGAGTGGAAAGTGCCGGTCTTGCCGGTAAAGCCTTGACAGATGACCTTGGTGTTCTTGTCGATGAGGACGGACATTCGAGCCCCTGGGGCGTCGGGGCGCAAAAGCGCCGCCAGTCTTGTTCGGGAAACGCGCCCGCTCGAATCACGGGCGGCGCGATGATCTGCTCGATCGAAACGAGATTTTCCGCTTCGAAGAGCCGCAACATGCAAATTATTGAGAATTGCGCCGCACATCAAGGCTGACTGACGCGGAAGCGGGCTCGGCTCCTGCGCGAAATTGCGGCAATCCGCCCAGCGGCTGTCGAGGCGGCGGAATTTCTAGGCGCCGCCCAGGCGGGGGAAGACATTCCGGCGCCGCGGCGCCATATCCGCGAAGCGGCCGCTCGCGTGGGGCGAGAAGCGGAAACCGGGGGCGCGAATGGATGATGCGAGCGTGCGGCGCGAAAGCCGATTTCTCGCCGCGACGGATGGGCTGCGGCTCCACTATGTCGATTACGCTCCCGCGGGCGGCGACGCGGCTATTCCCGTGGTCTGTCTCGCCGGCCTCACCCGCTCGGCGGTGGATTTCGACGCTCTGGCGCAGGCGCTCGCGCGGCGCGGGAGGCGTGTGCTGGCGCTGGACTATCGCGGCCGCGGCCTCTCGCAATGGGACGCGGATTGGAAACGCTACAGCCTCGATGTGGAGGAGGACGATATTCTGGCCACGCTCGCGGCGGCCGGCGTGGACAAAGCGGTTTTCGTCGGAACCTCGCGCGGCGGCATTCATACGATGCGCCTCGCCGCCCGGCGCCCGGAGCTTTTGAAGGCAGCGGTCGTCAACGACATCGGCCCGGTGATCGACGCCGGCGGTCTGCTGCGCATAAAGGGCTATGTCGGCCGTCAGCCCGGCTCCGCCACGATGGCGATCGCTCTCGCCGCGCTGAAGCTCGTCGCCGGCCCGCAATTCACCAGCCTCGGCCAAGCGGAATGGGAGGAATGGGCGCACGCCACTTTCGTCGAAAAGGACGGCCGGCTGCAACTGCGCTATGATCCGGCGCTCGCGCATACGCTCGACGAAGTGGGGCCCGACAGCGGTCCGATCCTGTTCCACGACGAATGGAAGGCGATGGCGGCCATTCCGACGCTCGTCATCCGCGGCGGCAATTCCGATCTTCTCTCGACCGAAACCTTCGCGGCCATGGGCGACGGCCATCCTCTGCTCGAACGCCTCACCGTGCCCGGCCAAGGCCATGCGCCGCTGCTGCTGGATGAAGGGACGATTCGAGCGATCGGGGAATTTGTGGAGAGAGTGAGCGAATAGCGAGATCGCGTCGCCTGTGGGCGACTATTCGCTACTCGCTGCGTTCAGCGGATGCAGATCGCGCACCATGGCGCGGATGCGCTCGTCGAGCACATGCGTGTAGATTTGCGTCGTCGAAATATCGGCGTGGCCGAGCAGCTCCTGCACGACGCGCAGATCCGCGCCATTTTGCAGCAGATGGCTGGCGAAGGCGTGGCGCAGCCCATGCGGGCTGATGTCGCGCGCGGGAAGTCCGGCCGCCGCGGCCGCCGATTTCAAGTCGCGCGCGAAGGCCTGGCGCGTGAGATGTCCTTCCGCCGCATCGGAGGGAAACAGGAAGGGCGACGCCGCGAGGCCCGGCGAATGTTTCGACAGCAGCGAGCGATAAACGACGAGCGCCGCGCGCGCCTGGTCCGAGAGCGGAACGAGCCGCTCTTTCGAGCCTTTGCCACGCACGGTGACGAAAGGCTCACGCGCCCGCGCAGCGCTCGCCGGCAGAGAGACCAATTCCGAAACGCGCAGACCGCTGGCATAGAGAGTCTCGAGCGCGGCGTAGAGGCGCGCGGCGCGCATACGCTCGCCCATGGGGCGCGACTCGTCGTCGATCCCCTCCCGCGCCGTATCGAGAAGGCGCGTCACTTCATCGACGGAGAGAATATCCGGCGCGCTGCGATGGCGGCGCGGCCCCTCGAGCGAGGCGGCCGGATCATCGGCGCGATAGCGGTCGACATAGAGGAATTTGTGAAACTGCTTGAGAGCGGACAAACGCCGCGCGGCTGTGGCGCCGGTCATGCCGCGCGCCTCCAGCGCCGCGAGATAGGCGCGCAGGCCCTCCGTCCCGACGCGCAGCGGATCGGCGGCGGATTTCTTCAAAAAATCGAAATAATCTTCGAGGTCGCGGCGATAGGCGTCGAGCGTGTTGCGCGCGGCGCCGCGCTCGGCGGCCAGCATGTCGAGAAAGGCGGCGATCAGCGGATGGCGCTTGCCGTCGCCCATGGCGGGTCTCACTTGTTGAGGCGCTGCGGCGAGATCGTCTGCGTCATCTCGCGCGGCTGCGGCGAGACATAGGCGACGATCGCCAGCATCCCCGCATAGGCGAGGGCGGCCAGCACGCCGACAATGACCAGAAAGCGGATGAGACTGGGCAAGAATCGGCCCCTTTCGAGGAAAATACAAGGCAGCTATCGCCCGAAGCCGGTTGTTTTGCAACCACCCGCGCGTCTCGGGAAATAAGCGCGCGGTCGCCACTCCGCCACCGGCGATCGCTCGCCAGAGTCAACGAACCACAACCTTGGTTCCGACATGGACACGGTCGTAGAGATCGACGACGTCGTCGTTCATCATGCGAATGCAGCCGGACGAGACGTTCTGGCCGATCGTATAGGGCTCGTTGGTGCCGTGGATGCGGTAGAGCGAGGAGCCGAGATACATGGCGCGCGCGCCGAGCGGATTGGCCGGGCCGCCGTCCATATGGCGCGGCAGATCGGGCCGGCGGGCCAGCATTTCGCCGGGTGGCGTCCAATCCGGCCATTCGGCCTTGCGGGAGATGGTCTTGACGCCGGCCCAGGTGAAGCCCGGACGGCCGACGCCTATGCCATAGCGCAGCGCCCGTCCGCCCCCTTGCACGAGATAGAGAAACTTATTCGAAGAATCGATGACGATCGTGCCCGCGCGCTCGGCGCCGGCGTAATCGACCTCGGCGCGGAGGAAGACCGGATCGATCTGGCGCTGGACATTGGCATCGCCCGCGCCGAGGGCGGCGACGCGCCGGCGCGCCTGCGGCTCCGGCGTCTGGCCGGTGACGAGCAATTCGATGAAGCCGCCGCCGTAGGCGCCGGGAGCCACCGGCTCGGCGCGCGCCGTCACCAGACGCGGTTGCGGCGCCGGCCACGGCTCGACATAGGCGGGGGCCGGCGGAGGCGGCGCCAATCGGGCGCGGGTCGGGAGCGGAGCGACATAGGCCGGCTCTTGCGCCGGCTCCTCGGCCGGGGCGGCGGGAAAGAGCCGGCCGGCTTCGCGCTCGCCTATCCCGGTGATGACCCGCGGAGCCGCGGCGGCGACGCCGATCGAAGACGAAAATAGAAGAAAGGCGAGGAAACGAGAGACTCTTCTGGACATGAACGCACCGCCCGACGCGCCGCCGGAGGTTCGGCGCGATCATCTTGCTGTAGCTGGACCAGACCGAGAATATACTTTGAATTTTAATCGTAAATCTGAAGCGATTTTTATGGTTGACGATTGGAAAACACCCGCGCCGGGGACTGCCCCCGCCAGTGACTTGCCGTCGCTAACGCCGAACCGGCTTTCGCGCCAGCTGGAAGAGCGTCGGCCTTCCGCCGAGCCTATGGGCGATGATCGTTTTCATCGCTCTCCTCCTCGACGTCCGGCACAGGCAACCAAACGCATATTCGCGCGCCGCCGCTCGGTCGATTCTCGACAGTCATCCGCCCGCCGAGCGCTTGCGCGCGCTCGCGCATCCCGAGCAGGCCGCGGCCGCCTCCGCCCGGCCGATCCGGCATTCCGACGCCATCGTCCTCCACGACGATCGCCAGGACCGAGCCGCCGTCGCCCTCCTCGTTCGCCGCGAATTCCACCGCGACCAGCGCGCGGCGCGCGCCGGAATGGCGAAACACATTGGTCGTCGCCTCCTGAACGATGCGATAGGCGGCGGAAAGAACAGGCTCCTCGAGCGAGGAGAGGTCATGCGGCGTGACCAGCTCGCAAAAGACATCCGGGCGCTTCGACCGCCATGACGCGACGAGCTCGGCGAGCGCCGCGGCGAGGCCGAATTCCGCGAGCCCGCGCGGCGTCAGCCGGCCGAGCAGGCCGCGGACGAGCGCCTGCATCGCTTCGCTCGCCTCGTCCATCTCGACGCCGATACGGCGCAAGCGCGCGAGATCCGGCGTGGGAGCGGCCGCCGCCTCGGAGAGCGCGACCACGCCCGCCCGGATGGAGAAGAGACAAGGGCCCGCCTCGTCGTGCAGATCGCGGGCGATCTCTCGGCGCTCTTTCTCCTGAACGCTGAACAGCTCGGCCATCAAGCCGCGATTTTCGGCCTTCACCTGATCCAGCGTCGCGGCGAGCGAGTTCAATGCGATCGAAATGCCGCGGAATTCGCTCGCGCCGCGCAGGACGACGCGCACATTGGTTCGGCCGGCCTCGAGATCGGCGAGCGCCCGGCGCATGTCCTCGAACGGCGCCAGCGAGACATGGACGAGCCAGAGAACGAGCGCGAAGAAGAGCAAGGCGGCCGCGAAGCTGACGAAGGCGAGCCAGGACAGATCGGACCAGATTTCCGCCAATTCGTCGACCGGATTGGAGACGATGGCGATGCGGCCGTCATCGACGCCGCGGATCAGCACGGTCGGCAAGCTGCCGAGGCGCAGGATCGAGACGCGGGTCGGCGCGTCTACCAGGGACACGAACCAATCGGGCACGCCGACGCTGTCGCGACGCTTGGGCGTCGGCTTGCCGAGTGAAGCCACATCCGCATTCGCGAGTATTTTGATGTCGACATGGCGAAGCGCGCCGAGACTTTCATAGAAACGGCGCATCGCCGGCGCTGGATCGGCGGTTTCCTGAAGGCTGACCAGAGCCGTCGCGAGCAATTCATGCGTCAAGCGCAGCATGGTCTCGTCTTCCGTCCGAATGCGCGGTCCGGCGTGCAGAACGAGAACCGCGACATTGACCAGAAGCGTCGCCGATAGAACGAGGCCGACGAGCCAGCTCAATCCCGCCCGGAGCGAGAGACGACCAATGGGGCGACGCAGCATGGCGGACTCCGTCCCGACGAACAGCGGCGACGAGAAGCGAGCCTTTCGTCGATCATGAGACGGTGGCACAGCGCTCTGCCGAAGGTCTACGGAAATCCCCCCGATAAATATTTCCGATTTTTCCCGATTTGGTCAGCGCCGCACGCCGCACATTCGCACAGGATCGCTCGTGAGCCGATCGCGATCACAAATCGACATCCGCCCAGATCGCCGCATGGTCGGAGGCCGCCTCCGAGGCTTTGGTGATCTCGGGGTAATGCGGAAAGAGCGTGCCGTTCTTGCCGCCCCACACGCCCTCGCGGAAAATGCCGCCGCCTTTCGCCGCTGCGAAAAGCGCTGGCGAGAGAAGAATATAGTCGATCTTGTTGGACGCTGCGCCCGAGCCGAAAGTGCCTGGACGTCCGCCATCGTCGAAGCGCGCGTGCTCGCTTATGTCCTTCAAATCGGTCTGACGCAGCAGCGGGGCCAGCGGCGCGCTGTCCGGCGTGTCGTTGAAATCGCCGATGACCGCGACATGATCCTCGCTCTCGCGCAGCGCGTCGTAAATCTCCTTCACCCGCGCCGCCTGCCGCTCGCGCTTGGCGTTGGAGGTCGTCTGCGAGCCGAAGCCTTTGCTCTTGAAGTGATTGATCAAGAGATGCAGCAAATTGCCCTTGGGCGTGCGGATTTCGTAATGCGCGCAGTCGCGGCTGAAGATGCGCCCGGTGTTGTCGGCGTCGTCGACATGGCTGTGAATGGCGACGATCTCATAGCCCGCGCGCGCATAGAGCCCGACGTCTATGCCGCGATCGTCATTGCCGTCGATGAGCATGGCGTGGGCGTAGGGCTTTCCGCCCTCCCCCTTGATCACATTGTCGTTGAAGCGCACCAGCGCCGGCCGGCTCTCCGCCTCGATGACGCCGAGCACATCGGCGTCGATATCATTGATGACGCGCGCCGTGTTGCGCGTCGCCTCCTCGTTCACCTCCTCGCGCTTCAGCTCGACCCAGCCGATCCAATCATTGCGGCCGCCGGCGACGACCTCGATTCCAGTCTTGGCGCGCTTGACGAGATGGCCGCGATTTTGGCGCAGGATCGCGAAAGGCCCGCCGTCGTCGGATTTCTCGAGCTTCAATTCGCCGAGCAGCTTGACGATCTTCTTCTTGTCGGCGGCGGTGTAGACCGGCTTGCCGAGAATGGCGGAGAGCTCTGCCTGCGTCTCCAGCGCCTTCTTGCCCTCGGACCAGCTTTCGCCATTGAGCGCATGGACGCGCAGAAAGAGGTTTTCGAGATTATAAGATGCGAGCTTCATGGGAGCGCCCGGAAGGTAGCGAAAAGCCGTTTCACACAATGGCCGGCAGCGCCGGCGTCATGAAGTATAATCACTGCGCGGCGTTTGTTTCAATAATGCGTCGGCGCTTCATAGAGACAAGTCGGAGGCGACATGCCCGCTGAGCGAATTTTGATCGTCGGGACCATTCGCATTTCGCCCGGCTCGCTGGAGCGCGCGCGGCCGGCGATGGCGGCGATGATCCATGCGAGCCGTAAAGAGCCGGGCTGCCTCGCCTATTCCTATGCTGAAGACGTGATCGAGCCGGGCCTCGTCCGCGTGACGGAAATATGGGAGAGCCGCGCGGCGTTGAGCGCGCATTTCGCATCCGACCATCTGCGCCAATGGCGCGAGTCGTGGGAGACGATCGGCGTTCGCGACCGCCGCCTGCACGCTTATGCGATCGGCGAAGCGGAGGAGACGTGAATGAGCGAGCAGAGGACGTCCCGCCCCGACGCGTCGGAGAAGCCTGCGAGCATGTCGCTCGGCGAGGCGATCGTTTGGACGGCCATCGTGGCCTATCTGGGCCTAGTGGCGATTTTCGCCTGGAATCCGACGCCGCTCGCGCAAGGGCTGGCGGCAATCGGATTTGCGAGCGCTTTCGTCCATTGCGCGCTGACCTATGGCGTGAGAAACGCTCTGGCCCTGCTCGCGATCTGCTTCGCCGTGAGCTTTGCGACCGAAAATTTCGGCGTCGCGACCGGCCTTCTGTTCGGGCGCTATCACTTCGAGGTCGGCGCGGCGCTTCCCCGGGTCGGCGAGGTTTCGGCCATCGTCGGCGGCGTCTGGTTCGGAATGGGCTATTTCGCCTGGATCGTCGCGAGCACGAT
The DNA here is from genome assembly GCF_011378635.1 of Methylosinus sp. RM1. Taxonomy (NCBI): domain Bacteria; kingdom Pseudomonadati; phylum Pseudomonadota; class Alphaproteobacteria; order Hyphomicrobiales; family Methylocystaceae; genus Methylosinus; species Methylosinus sp. RM1. The sequence continues at coordinate 51,274 of NZ_WOVC01000007.1, read as the reverse complement.
TTTGGACCGCGCGGATCGCCGGCTGAAAGAGGATGGAAACATCGTCCTTCTGCCCATCGTCGCCGCTTTCGTCATGACGCAATGGGATTACGTCATGGACGCGCCTTCCGCCACGATCTCGAAAGCCTGGATATGGCATGACGGCGGCGCCGTTTTCGGCGTGCCGCTGAGCAATTATCTGGGCTGGCTGCTCACCTCGTGGCTCTTCTATCACGGCTTCGCGCTCTATCTCGCGACGCGGGAGGCGTCGCCCGCGCATCCTCGCGAGCGGAGCTTTCGCCTCGTCGCCATTCTCTTCTACGCCGTCTCCGGCCTCGCCCATGTGACGCCATGGCTCGGCGGCGAAGCGGGCGAGATCGCCGACGCCGCCGGACATGTCTGGCGCATAGAAGATATAAGGGAAGCGACCGTCGGGGCGATGCTGTTCACAATGTTCTTCACATCGCTGCTCGCGGCGATGCGGCTGGCGCTGCGGCGCTGAAACCGCGCCTCTCTCGCTCAGGCGGCGACAGGCGCCGGATCGCGGCGCATGACCCGCGAGAGGATCGCAGTCGAAGTCGAGACGAGACGTCGACGGATCAGCCGCAGACCGGCGCGTCGCATTTGCGGCTGGCGGCGACCATGCGCGCCATCGATTTGGGCCCGGGATAGCCGAGCACGCCGATCGAGCTCAGCGCAAAGGACGGCGAGGCGGCGAAGCCGAGATCGGCCGCGAGCTGGACATGGCGTTTCACCACGCCGCCGATCAGCTCCGAATTCGCCGATTCCTCGATCTTGGCGGCGTCGAGTCCCATCGCTTTGGCGAGCGCGAGAGCGGAGATCCCGTCGATAGCGCCGCGATGCGCGAATAATTGCTTGTGGAACTGATAGGCCTTCTCCGGGCCGTAGAGGCGCAGCGCCGCCTGCTTCACCCGCGCCGCCAGAAAGGAGCCGAGGCCGAGCACGGCGTTGTCGGCGAGGCCGAGCCGCAGATCCTTGTCCTTGGCGACGAGCGCGTCGAGATCGCCCGCGGCCTTGCGACAATAGGGGCAATTATAATCGAAGAATTCGAACATCACTACATCCGCCGTCGCCGGTCCATGCCAGAGCAGGCCGGGCAGATCGGCGGGCGAGAGTTCCGAGGGCAGACGATAATTGGCGATCGGCGCGCCGTCGTCGGCCATGATCGGAAAGAGATTGTTCTCCTGCGCCCGCGCGGGGCGCGCCGCGCTCGCCGCCGTCATCGCGGCGAGCGAGCCGAGCAAGGCGCGGCGGCTGAAAAGGCGGGCGAGCGGCGAAAGCACTTCATATTCGGCCATGAGAATGCGCTCCTGAATCGAGATCGCATCCCGGCTAGCACAGAAAGAAGCGTTTTTGCGGAGCCCTGCGCGGCGATGCTCAGCCGCACCAGCCGCCGCCGCAGATCACCGAATGGACCGCCCCGGCGCCAATGGGCGCAGAGGCGACGGCGGCCTCGGCGTCGAAGAGCGAGAAAGCGGCGCCGATAATGATCGCGGCCAGGAGAGCGGCGAAGAGCTGGGCGAATTCGGTCATGGCGGCTTCTTTCGAGGACGGCCGCGACGGCCGCGGCGACTGCTGCGATATTTAGCGCCGGCAGCCGCCCGAAGAGGTGTGGATGCGCACAATCCGCGCCTCCCCCAGTCTCGCGCCGAGACATGCGTCGGGGCGAGATTGCAATGGGCTCGAACGTAGCTATCCTCACGCTGTCCGCGAAGCGGCGAGAGGAGGGAATGGTGCGCAGACCCGTGATTTTCGCGGCTTTTGTCGGCCAGCTTCTGACGGCGGCGGCGCCTTCGGCCGCGTCGGCGCAGGAAGCGGCGAATATCCGCTCCGCCTATGCCGGCAAGACCCGCATGACCTATAGCTCCGGGCATGGAACGCAGGTCGAATATGTGGCGCCCGACGGCCGCAGCTTCCTCTGGTATCCCGGCAATAGGACTGTGCTTCCCGGGCGCTGGAAGCTCGATATCGACGCCGACGATCCAGACGATATATCGCTCTGCCAGCTCTATCCGTCGTCGAGCTACAATCCGGTGACCCACACATACGGCGGATCATGGGAGTGCGAGGACGCGCGGCGCTCGCTGTCGCGCACGAAGGAGACGCTGAACGGCGATCCTTTCGGCCTCGCGCGCCGGCGGGAGCCGCCTTTCGTCCTCTCCCGCGAGCAGACGAGCTTCGCCGAGCTGTTGCGCCGCGCTGGAAAATAGCGGCGCAGGCGCGTCAAAAATGACTGTCCGGCTCCTCGCCCCCCTCTTCCTTCTGCTCGTGACGCATCATCAGCGGGATTTGCGCGAAGGCGAACAGCAAGGTCAGCGGCAATATGCCGAAGACCTTGAAATTCACCCAGACGTCTGTCGCCACGCTGCGCCGCACCAATTCATTGAGCAGGGCCAGAAAGAAGAAGAAGAACGCCCAGCGCCAGGTGAGCTTGCGCCAGCCGGCGTCGTCCAGTCGAAACGCGGATTCGAACACCGCCGGCAGCAAGAGCTTGTCGAACCACAGCGCGCCGAGCAGCGCCGAGCCGAACAGCGCATAGAGGATCGTCACCTTCAGCTTGATGAAATTCTCGTCCTGCAAGAAGAAGGTGAGCGAGCCGAAGACGAGCACGAAGATCGCCGTGACCATGGGCATGGTCGGCAGATGGCGGGTGATGGAATAGGAGACGGCGAGCGTCGCCAGCACGGCGACCATCAGCGCCGCCGTCGCCTGGAAGATGCCGAACTTCTGATTGACGATGAAGAACAGGACCAGCGGCCCCATCTCCAGCGCGAATTTCAATCCCGGGTGAAGGCGCCTCTTGGCGGGCGCTGCGGTCTCTTGGGTCATGCGTTTTGTTCGTCCGCTTCGGCGTCGGAGTCGAGCCCGGCGATGGCGCGGGCGAAATCGCGCGCGGTGAAGGGCTCGAGATCGTCCGAGCCTTCGCCGACGCCGATGAAGTGAATGGGCAGGCCGTATTTCTCGGCGATAGCCACGAGAATGCCGCCGCGCGCGGTGCCGTCGAGCTTGGTCATGACGAGGCCGGTGACGCCCGCGGTCCGCTCGAAGGCGTCGACCTGGGCGATGGCGTTCTGGCCGACGGTCGCGTCCAGCACCAGAAGGACGGCGTGCGGCGCATCCGGCTCGGCCTTTTTCATTACGCGCACGATCTTGGCGAGTTCGGCCATCAGCTCCGTGCGATTTTGCAGGCGGCCGGCCGTATCCATCAGCAGAATGTCGGAGCCGCGCTTGCGCGCGGATTTGATGGCGTCGAAGGCGAGGCCTGCGGCGTCGGCGCCCTCCGGCGCATAACATACGGGCGCGTCGAGCCTTTCGCCCCAGATGCGGAGCTGTTCCACAGCGGCGGCGCGGAAAGTGTCGCCGGCGGCGAGCATCACCTTCTTGCCCTCGCCGGTCCATTTGGCGGCGAGCTTGGCGATGGTCGTCGTCTTGCCGGAGCCATTGACGCCGACGACGAGCACGATGAACGGCTTTTTCGTCTCGTCGATCTCGAAGGGGCGCGCGACCGGCTCCAGCACGCTTTCCACTTCCTCGGCGAGAATGGCGCGCACCTCGTCCGGGCCGATGGTCTTCTCATAGCGCGCGGCGCCGACCTTGCCGGCGATGCGCTGCGCCGCGGCGACGCCGAGATCGGCGCGGATCAGCACATCCTCGAGCTCCTCGAGGGTCAGCGCGTCGAGCTTGCGCTTGCTGAAGAGATCGGAAATGCCCTGGACAATGGCCTGCGAGGAGCGCGAAAGGCCCCCGGTCAGCCGCTCCCACCAGGAGCGCTTTTTCGGACGATCTGCGCCGGCTTCTGCGGCGGGCGTTCCTCCACGGCCGAACAGCCGCGCGAAGAGTCCCTTTTTTTCTTCGGCTTCGCTCATGATCCCTCACGGTCGCGGCCGATTGCTACACCAGCCGGCCGCGAAGGGCCAGCGGCGCGTTTCGCCGCCGCAGGGTTGAATCGCGCCGCCCGCGGCTCGATATGACCGCTAGGGGGCTGGCTTGCTCGTGAGTCTCGCAAGTGACAGCCGGCGCAGCCTGGATCGATGTCGCCGAGAAGCGATCCGGGCAACTTTTCCTCGGAGACAGCGAAACCGCTGCGGCCATCGCCGCCGCCAATTGGGCGAGATCGCCGCTCGGCCCGCCGCTGACCTGGCCGAAGCGCTTGCGCATCGCGCTGGAAATCTGTCTCAACAGCGCCTTCCCCATCGCCATCTTCTGGGGAAGCGAGCTCTGCCTTCTCTATAATGACGCCTATCACAGCCTGCTGGCCGACAAGCATCCGCGCGCGCTCGGCCGGCCGGCGCGCGAGGTGTGGCCGGAAATCTGGGACGTGATCGGCCCCATGCTGCAGGGCGCGCTCGTCGACGGACTACCGACCCGCTCGGAAGATCTGCAGCTGCACATGATGCGCAACGGCCGCCGCGACGAGGGCTATTTCACCTTCTCCTACAGTCCGATCCACGACGACGACGGCGGCATGGGCGGCGTCTTCTGCCCGGTGGTGGAGACAACCGACCGGGTGATCGGCGAGCGCCGGCTGCGCACTTTGCGCGATCTCGCCGCGCTGAGCCGCGCCGAGGACGAGGGCGAGGCCTGCCGCCTCGCCGCCAGCGTGCTCGCCATGAATGGCTATGACCTGCCCTTCTCGGCCATTTATCGCTTCGACCACGACCGCGGCGAGGCGGAGCTGATGGCGGCGACAGGCGTGCGTCCTGGCGGGCGCGTCGCGCCGCTGCGCATCGGACTCGGCGATCCCGATCCTGTCCGCGGCGATATTTGGGGCCTCGCCGAGGTCGCGCGACTCACGCCCGGCCGCGTCGCCATTCGCGCGGTCGATGGGCGCTTCGGCGAGGAAACGCCCTACGGCCCCTGGTCCGCCGCTGCGGACGAGGCCGTGCTGTTTCCCATCGTGCTGCTCGGCCAGGACCGCGCCGCGGCGGCGCTGATCGCCGCCGTCAATCCGTTCAAGCGGCTCGACGCAGCCTATGCCTATTTCCTCGATCGCGTCGCCGCGAAAATCGCCTCCTCGATGACCGACGCCCGCGCCTATGCGGCCGAGCGGGAGCGCGCCGAGGAAATCCGCGTGCGCGAGCTGGCGCTGCAGCGAACCGAGGCCGAGCTGCGCGAGGCGCAGAGGCTCGGCCGCATCGGCAGCTGGCGCTGGAGCGGACGCCATGACGATCGCGGCGGCGCCTCGCCTTATATCGCGCGCATCTTCGGCCTCGACCCCGATGCGCCGCCGCCGAGCTTTGCAGAGCAGAAGGGCCTGCTCTACGCCCCCGCTGATTGGGAGCGGCTCGACGCCGCGACCAGCGAGACCTTGCGCACCGGCGAAGGCTTCGAGCTCGACCTGCCCGCGCATCGCGCCGACGGCGTCGCCATTCATGTCACCATTCGCGGCGAGGCGGTGCGCGACGAGCGCGACGCCATCGTCGGATTGCGCAGCACGATTCAGGACATCACCGAGCGCAAGCACGCGCAGGAGCGCGTCGAGCTGCTGCTGCGCGAGGTCACGCATCGCGCCAAGAATCTCCTCACCGTCGTGCGCGCCGTGGCGCGGCAGACCGCGCGGCGCGATTCTCCGCACGCCTTCGCGCAGCATTTCGACCAGCGCATAGCGGCGCTCGGCGCGAGCCATGATCTTCTGGTGCAGAACGAATGGCGCGGCGTCGAGCTGCGCGCGCTGACGCGTTCGCAGCTCGCGCATTTCCGCGATCTGTTCGGCTCGCGCATTCGCATCGAAGGGCCGGATACGGTGGTGAAGCCGGCGGCGAGCCAGGCGATCGGCATGGCGCTGCACGAGCTCGCCACCAACGCCGGCAAATATGGCGCGCTCTCCAACGACAAAGGCGTGGTCGGCATCGCCTTCGGCGTGAGCAGCGAGGGCGGCGCGCCGCATTTCGAGATGGAATGGCGCGAGAGCGGCGGGCCGACGGTCGTCGCGCCCAAGCGCCACGGCTTCGGCCATATGGTGATTCTGCAAATGGCCAAACATGCGCTCGGCGGCCGGGTGACGCTCGATTATGCGCCGAGCGGCGTCGTCTGGAAGGTGAGCGCGCCGCTCGACAATGTGATCGAGCCCGCGCAAGGAGAGGATTAGATGAGCGGCAACGAACCCATCCGCATTCTCGTCGTCGAAGACGAGCCGGCGATCGCGGCCGATCTCTGCTTCGTCGTCGAGGAGGTCGGTTATGAGATCGGCGGCACCGCGAGCTCGGTCGACGAAGCGTTGAAGCTGATCGAGCACGAGGAGATAGACGGCGTGATCCTCGACGCCAATCTGCGCGGCTCCAGCAGCGCCAGCGTCGCCGACGCGCTGCGCGCCAAAAAGCTGCCCTTCTTCGTTTTGTCGGGCTATCTGCAACGGCAATTGCCGGAGCCGCTCTGCGGCGCGCCCTTCCTCGCCAAGCCCTATGACCAGGACGAGCTGACCTCGCGCATATTGGCGCTGGCGCGGCAGTAGCGAAGCGTGATGAACGCCGACGCCGAGCGGCGCGAAAATGCGCGCGGCCCGGCGTCGCCCATCGTCAACGGTGGTGATGATGGTGGTGATGGTGGTGGTGGTGATGATGATGGTGGTGCCGATGGGGCCGCGGATGGGCCGAGGCGGCCAGCGGAGCCAGGGCGACGGCGAGGCCGAGAGCCAAAGTCGCGATCAACTTTTTGGTCATGATCTATCCTCTACATGCGAGGCGTCGGGGCGACGCGCTCGAACAATGCCGCGGCCAAGATGAATAAATGCCGAATGAGCCGCCGCGGCGCCCAACATAGCGGCGCCGAAGCCCGAAACCAAAGCTTGTCGTCATGCCGGCCCCCGGCCCAAAATACGCAGGCCGAGCCCCTATCGCGCGGATTTGCGAGCCTCTATGAATTGGCCGACGCTCTACGCCGCGCGCCCGAAGGACAAGTCGATGCCGATCTGGAAGCCAGATTTCGATCGCCAGAATAACGCCATTCTCACCCGCTTCGCGCGATCCACCGAAGCGACGAAGCCCTTCGCCGAAAGCTTCGACTATGACGGACTCTACCGCTGGAGCCTCGCGAGCGCGCCGCAATTCTGGTCGACGATCTGGGACTTCTGCGGCGTTATCGGCGAGAAGGGCGAGCGCATTCTCATCGACGCCGACAAAATGCCCGGCGCGCGCTGGTTTCCCGACGCCCGGCTGAATTTCGCCGAAAATCTGCTGCGCCCGCGCCCGGCCGAGACCGAGGCCATCGTCTTCCGGGGCGAGGACAAGGTCGAGCGCCGGCTCTCCTTCGGCGAGATCGTCGCTGAGGCCGGCGCGCTCGCCGCTTATTTCCGCGCGCAGGGCGTCGCGCCCGGCGACCGCATCGCCGCCTATATCCACAATGGGCCGGAGGCGATCATCGGCATGTTGGCGGCCGCATCGCTCGGCGCCGTCTGGTCCTCCTGCGCGCCGGAATTCGGCGTGCAGAGCGTGCTCGATCGCTTCGGCCAGATCGCGCCGCGCATTCTCATCGCGGTGGACGGCTATTTCTACAAGGGCAAGACGCTCGACCGCGCCGATAATATTCGCGAGATCGCCGGCAAGCTGCCGAGCGTGCAGAAGATCCTCGTCGTTCCCTATACGAGCGCGTCGCCGTCGCTCGACGGCCTCGTCGATGCGCAGCTCTGGCCGCAGGCGATCGCCGCGCATGAGGGCGCGGCGCTGCGCTATGAGCGCCTGCCTTTCGACCATCCGCTCTACATCATGTTCTCCTCCGGCACGACGGGCGCGCCCAAATGCATCGTGCATGGCGCCGGCGGCACGCTGCTGCAGCATTTGAAGGAGCATCGCCTGCAAAGCGACATCAAGCCGGGCGACCGCTTCTTCTATGCGACCTCCACCGGCTGGATGATGTGGAACTGGCTGGCGAGCGGCCTCGCCAGCGAGGCGACGCTGCTGCTCTATGACGGCTTCTTCAACGCCGGCGAGAATGGCGCGATCCTTCTCGACTTCGCCGCCGAGGAGAAGGCGACCTTCTTCGGCACCTCGGCCGGCTATCTGAAGCAGATCGAGAAGCAAGGGCTGAAGCCGCGCGAGAGCCATGATCTCTCCGCCGTGCGCAGCATCGCCTCCACCGGCTCGCCGCTGCTGCCCGACAGCTTCGATTATGTCTATCGCGACTTCAAGGAAGATGTGCAGCTCGCCTCGATCAGCGGCGGCACCGACATCGTCTCCTGCTTCGTCGGCGGCAATCCGTGGAGCCCGGTCTATCGCGGCGAGATTCAATGCGCGGGCCTCGGCATGGCCGTGCAAGTGTGGGACGAGGAGGGCAAGCGCGTCACCGGCCATGAGGGCGAGCTCGTCTGCACGCAGCCCTTCCCCTCCATGCCGATCTATTTCTGGAACGACGCCGACGGCGAGAAATATCGCAAGGCTTATTTCTCGGAACATCCGGACATCTGGCGCCATGGCGATTTCGCCACAGAGACGGAGCACAAGGGATTCCTCATCCATGGCCGCTCGGACGCGACGCTCAATCCGCAAGGCGTGCGCATCGGCACGGCGGATATCTACAATATCGTCGAGCGCCTGCCGGAGATTCTCGAATCGCTCGCCATCGATCAAGAGTGGGAAGGCACGACGCGCATCGTGCTGTTCGTGAAGACGCGCGAAAGCGCCGAGCTGGACGACGCGCTCGCCGCGCGGATCAAGCGCGAATTGTTCGAGAAGGCGTCGCCGCGCCATGTGCCGTCGGTCATCATCGCGGCGCCCGATCTGCCGCATACGCGCTCCGGCAAGCTCGTCGAGCTCGCGGTGAAGGAGATCGTGCATGGGCGGCCGGTGAAGAATATCGGCGCGCTCTCCAATCCCGAATCGCTCGACTTTTTCGCAAATCTTCCGCAGCTCGCGGACAAAGGCCGATAGGACCATGATGCAGACTTTGGGGCGCATCGTCATTCTGGTGAACGACTATGACGAGGCCGCCGATTTCTATCGGGAGAAGCTCGGCCTCGTCACGCTCTTCGACGCCGGCGAAGGCGCTCGGCGTTTCTTGCATCTCGGTTTCGGTCAGGGCGGCGTCTGGCTGCTTCTCGCCGACAGCGCCGAAGCGCGCGCGCGAGTCGGAAACCAGACCGGAGGTCAGCCCGTCGGGGTGGTCTATACCGACGACATTCATGGCGATTTCGCACGTCTTGCCGACAAGGGCGTGAAGGTCGCGGAAACGGTCCAGAGCGACGAAGGATCGTTCCATTTTCGTTTCCAAGACCTCTACGGCAACCAATGGGTGCTCGTGCAATTGAATGCTTCGGCGCGCTGATCGACGGCGCGCGAGCGTCGGATCGTCACGAAAGCGCGCTATCTATTCGCCTCGTTGCCTGACTATGTTCGATAGGGAGCCGCGAAGATGAAGATCGACGAGGTGCGCAAGACGGCATTTGCGATGCCGCTGACCAACCCCGCCTATCCGCGCGGACCCTATCGTTTCTATGATCGCGAATTCATCGTCATCGCCTATCGCACCGACATCGACGCGCTGCGCGCGGTCGTGCCGGAGCCGCTCGAGGTGGACGAGCCAATCGTCAAATATGAGTTCATCCGAATGCCGGATTCGACCGGCTTCGGCGACTATACCGAGAGCGGCCAAGTGATCCCGGTGCGTTTCGACGGGCTGAAGGGCGCTTATGTCCACGCCATGTATCTCGACGATGACGCGCCCATCGCCGGCGGCCGCGAGCTGTGGGGCTTTCCCAAAAAGCTGGCTTCGCCCAAGATCGAGCATGACGGCGACGTCATTCTCTGCACGCTGAAATATGGCCCGGCGCTCTGCGTCGAAGCGTCGATCGGCTACAAGCATCGCATATTGGAGACGGCGCCCGTCGCCGAGGCGCTCCAGCAGCCGAATTTTCTTTTGAAGATCATTCCCCATGTCGACGGCTCGCCGCGCGTCTTGGAGCTGGTGCGCTACCATATGACGGATGTCGTCGTGAAAGGCGCCTGGGCTTCGCCGGCGGCGCTCGCGCTGCATCCGCATGTCGCCTGCGACGTCGCCCGCCTTCCGGTGCGGGAAATCATCTCGGCGACGCATTTCACCGCCGATCTCACGCTCGCTCTCGGCGAGGTCGTGTTCGATTATCTGGATCAGAAATAGCGCCGCTCACGCATCCTTCCGCTTCGGCGCGCGCGCCAGCAGAATTTTGTACCGAATGTCGAAATAATCGGGGACCGCGCAGCGGACCGCTTTGTCGCCGCGCATGAGGATCGCCGGAATGAAGGCGGCGCCGAGGCCGGCCTCCACCTGCGCCAGCAGAGCTTCGGCCGAGGCGCTCTCGCAGACGGGCGGATCGCGCAGGCGAACGCCATGCGCGGCGAGCATGGCTCCGATGCGCGCCCCATAATGCGTGCCCGGCGCATAGACCATGAGGCGCCCGATCAGCATATCGTCCTCGAGCGCGGCGAGACGCGCGCCGCGACGCTGCGCGAGGATCAGCCGATCCTCGCCGATCGTCTCGAGCTCGAGCCCGGCGAGATGTTCGGCGTCGCCGAAATCGGGAATCATGGCGAGATCGGCGTGGCCGCGCTTGACCGCCTCTATGCAGCCGGAGACGGAGGCGACGACGACCGAGTAATTGCGCAATTCACGCTTCGTCAACCATGGCGACAGAAAGGTCGCGGCGAGCGTGTTGGTCGCATAGATGCGCAGCGCCTTTTCCAAATGGCTCGACACGGAGAGAACCGCGCGGCGCGCATCATAGATGTCGTCGCGCAGCCGATGCGCGCGCGAGAGGAACTCTTCGCCGGCGGGCGTCAAAGTCACCGGGCGCCGCTCGCGATCGAACAGCGACGCGCCGAGCCATTCCTCCAGCCGCTGCATTCGGCGGCTATAGGCGGATTGCGTCGTGCAGCGCGCCTGCGCCGCGCGCGTGAAATTGCGCGTCTGGCAGAGCGCCAGGAAATCGTCGATCCATTGCAGTTCCATGATGCGAGAAATGCATCGTCCTATCGCAAATGACAATTGGATCGAGCCGCAACGCCGCGCCATATGCGTCGCTGTGACGATTTCTCGGAGTTGAGCGAATGGATCCGCTGACGATATTCGAGAAGGACGATGGCGCGGGCTTCGCGCTTCTGCCGCGCTGCGTGCGGCTGCTGACCGCGCCGGCCGAGCCGCTCGCTTTCTGCGAATTCGAGGTGGTGAGCGGAAACGCGGCCTATCGGGCGGGCGAGCGCTTTTATCTGACACAGGCGAAAGCCCGCCGCGCCTATCCTGCGGCGCAGCTTCTGCCGGCGACGGCTGGGGACGCGCCCCGCGACAATTAGCGCCCGCGATAGCGCCCGGCGCAACTGGAAAGTCGCCATTCAAATTACAATTATCTTGGTCGATGAGACATTTTCACCGTCCCCGGCGCGCTCCATGACGAGCTTTCGCTTCACGCTGCAAGCCCAATTGGCGCTGTTCATCGGCGCTTTTCTGGCGATCGTCCTCGGCTTGGCGCTGCTCTCGACGCAGAGCCTGCGCGTCGTCGAGGGCAAGACCGAAGCGCTCGCGTCGAAATGGATCGACGGAACGCGCATTCTCGGCGAATTGACCGATCGTATTTCCGAATTCCGAATCGCGGAGACCTATCGCGTTCTGGCGGAAACGGACGAAGAGCGGATCACTGCGGAACAGCGCGCAGCCGAACATCGCGTCGTCATCGAAGAGCTGCGACACGACTATGAGCTGCTGTTCGACGCCGAGCGGCGCCTGGACCTCGCCGAATTTCGCGATGCGCTCGCCGCCTATTTCGCCGCCCATGACGCCTGGATCGCGCGGGAGCCGGACGTCGCGGCGATCCGGGCCGGCCATGGGGTGAACGCTCTGCACGGGCTCTACCGGGCGACGGATGAGGCTGCGGACGCCGCGATAGATCGGCTCGAGTGGTCGGCGCGCGCCGAGGCCGAAACGGCGGCGCGCGTCACCGAAGGCGCGCTGAAAACCACTCTGCTCGCATCGGCGCTGGCGGTCGCATTGGCGATCTGGCTGCTCTTTCGCGCCCGGGACCGGATCACGCGGCCGCTCGCCGCGATCACCGCCGCGCTCGCCGAGCTCGCGGCCGGCAACCGCTATGTCGAGGTTCCCGAGATGGAGCGCGACGACGAGATCGGCGCTATGGCGAAAGCTCTCGACGTCTTCCGCGCCAATGCGCAGGCGCTGGAGCGCGCGCATGAGGCGACGCGCGCGGCGCAGGAACATGCGCAGATTCTCGCGCGTCAGGATTCGCTCACCGGCCTCCCCAATCGGCGTATGCTGGTCGCCGATCTGCACGCGGCGATCGAGCGTGTCGAGGACGGCGCCGCCGCCTGCGCTCTACTGATCGTCGACCTCGACCGTTTCAAGCCGATCAATGATCTCGAAGGGCATCGCTTCGGCGACGCCGTGCTCTGCGAAGTGGCGCGCCGCTTGCGCGAGGTCTCGCGCAAGAGCGATATCGTCGCACGCCTCGGCGGCGACGAATTCGCGATTTTGATCGAGATGACTCCCGGCGCCCATATGGATCAGGCGACCAGCGTCGCCGGCCGGGCGCTCGCCGCCATCGCCGAGCCGATCGAGATCGGCGATCGGCGCGTCGAGCTCAGCGCCAGCGTCGGCGTGTCGCTCTGCCCCGAGGATGGTCTCGACGTCAGCACACTGCTGCGCGCGGCGGATATAGCGATGTATCACGCCAAGCGCGACGGCCGCGGCTTGTTCCGCTTCTTCGAGCAGAGCATGGACGAAGAGCTGCGTCGACGCGCCGAGCTCGAATCTGCGTTGAAAAAGGCCGTGGCCGTTGGCGACATTCGCCCCTTCTATCAGCCGCTCGTCGATCTGCGCGACAATCGCATCTATGGCTTCGAAGTGCTGTCGCGCTGGACGCATGAGAAGCTCGGCGCCATTCCGCCGGACGTCTTCATTCCACTCGCGGAACAGATCGGCGTCATCGCCGATCTCACCTGGTCGGTGGTGCGACGCGCCTGTCGCGAGACGCTGCAATGGGGCGCGCAAGTGCGCCTGTCCGTCAATGTGTCGCCGATGCAGCTCAAGGATCCGCTGCTCGCCTCACGCCTGCTGTCGACGCTGGAGGAGGAGAAATTCCCGCCCGCGCGTCTCGACGTCGAGATCACGGAGAGCGCGCTCGTCGACGATGTCGACACCGCCCGCGCGACGCTCGCGGCGTTGCAGGCCGAAGGCGTGTGCATTTCACTCGACGATTTCGGCGCGGGCTATTCGAGCCTCTATCATTTGCGCGCCTTCCATTTCGACAAGGTGAAAATCGACCGCTCCTTCGTGCTCGCCATGCAGCACGATGAGGAGAGCGGCAGAATCGTCGACGCCATTTTGAGCCTGCTGAAGCATCTCGGCGTGACGACGGTCGCCGAAGGGATCGAGACGGCGCAGGCGCTGCGTCGGCTCGCCGAAAATGGCTGCGAGATCGGCCAGGGCTTTTATTTCGGCAAGGCGATGCCCATCGCCGAAGCCTCCAAGCTGCTGCGCCGCCGACGCGCCGATCGCCGCGTGGCCTAGAGTCTTGCCGGGTTTCATTGAAACAAAGCCACGCGGCCTGTTCGTCCGACATCAGGGAATGACGCCCGTCGCCATGCGGCCGAGATCGCCGACCGCGCCGGTGACGGAATCGACCGCGCGCTGCATGAAGCCCGGCTGCTCGGCGGGAGCGGGCGGCGGCGGCGGCGCGGCCGGAGCCACGGCGACAGGAGCGGGCGGCGGCGCGACAGGAGCGGCGGCCGTCGGCGCCGGAACGGGCTTGGGCTTGGCCGGCTTCGCCTGCTGCGCCGTCGGCTTGGCGGGCGCGGTCTGGGCGGGCGCCACCGGCTTGACCGGCTGCGGCTTCTCGGCGGCGGTCGTCGTCTTGGGCTTGGCGGCGTGCGGCGCCTTGGCCGCGGGCGGAGGCGCGGCGACGACCGGCTCGGGCGCCGGGGCGATCTCGACCGGCGGAGGCGCGGCGGCGACGGGTTCGGCCGGCGGCGCCTTGGGCGTCGGAATAATGCGGATGGGCGCGGCCGTGGGCGTGGTCAACGGCGCGGCCTCGGCGTCGGGCGGACTCAACGCGCCCGCCGGCAGCGGGGATGGCGTTTCGACGGCGACAGGAGCCTCCTTGGCGACAGCGGCGGGCGCTTCGCCTTCGGGCGCGGCGGCGGCGACCGGCTCCTCGGCGGCAGGGGCGGACTCGGCGGCCATTGCGTCACGGCCGACGGCCTCCGCATTCTCCGCGGCTGCGGCGTTGGCGGCGGGATCGATGGTCTCGCGCTGCAGCGCCGAGGCGACGGGCTCCTCCTCCTCGGCAGGCAGGAACATGGTCGCCATGGCGCCTGCGCCGACGGCCAGAACGACCACGGCCGCGACGATCAGCCATCCGCGCCCACGCCGGCGGCGAGGCTCGACGCGCGCGGACCGCGATTCGTCCGGCTTCGGCTTGCGCCGCGCGCGCAGCTGCCGGTCGACCTCGCTCGGCGCGCGCACGGCCTCGGCGGCCCGCCGCGGCTCGGCGAAGGCTTCGCGCTGCGCGTCGCCATGGGCCGGCCGGGCGAGAGACTCGTCGCTTTCCTGCGGCGGGTCGGCGTGACGCAACAGCTCCTTGAACTCCTCGAACTCGGCGATGAGCTTCTTGTCGGCGGGGGCGTTCATCTTCCAGTCCTCCGATTGCGTCGGCGCGCCGGCCGAAACTCCGACGCCCGCCGCCATCATTCGCGATTTTCGCCGATCCCGGCCTCCGCGAATATTCGCGAAACACCTCTGTCGGCGGGCCATTTCTCGGGCGGCCTCCGCCACTCTCTGCAGCAATAGAGAGAAATGTGGCCGATCTTTGCTGCGGCGCCTTCCCTTTGGAGCCTCATCCGATCCAATCGGATCAGAAAGCGCCGCGCGCCCGGCTCGCTCAGACCAGCTGCTCCTTCAATTGCAGCGTTCCCGCGACGCCGATCGCGTCATAATGCTCGTCGAGAAAAGCCTTGCCCGCCTCGTGGCCGATGTCGAACAGAGAGCGCAGGAAACCATAATCGGCGTCGAGCTTGGTGTCCGCGCCGAAGCGCTGCATCGCCGCGCCGCCTTCGACGAGATGCAGCAGCACCTTCTTATAATGCGTGCCTTTCAACCGTCCGGCGTCGATGAGGCGCGCGACGAAGTCGATGGCGCGAAACTCGTGCAGGAGGGAGGCGTTGAAGGTGATCTCGTTCAGCCGATCCATTATGTCCTGCGCGGTGCGCGGGATTTCGTCGCGCTCGACGGGATTGATCTGCACCAGAATAATGTCGCGGCAATCGGTCTCGGTATAGAGCGGGAACAGCGCCGGATTGCCCATATAGCCGCCGTCCCAATAGGCCTCGCCCTCGACCTCGACGGCCTGGAACAGAGTCGGCAGGCAGGCGGAAGCCATCAGCATGTCGATCGTCATCTCCGGCCGGCGGAAGATGCGCACCTTGCCGGTGCGCACATTGGTGGCCGAGACGAACAGCTTCAGATCATCGGTGGCGCGCAGCGCCCGAAAGTCGATGAGGCTGTCGATGAGATCGCGCAGCGGGTTGATGTCGAGCGGATTGAACTCATAGGGCGAGAAATAACTGGCCGCATTATGGGTGAAGGATTTGCGTAGCTTCAACGGGTCCCAGAAGCCGAACACCATGTCGCAGAGATCGCGCTGCGCCTTGCTGAGATCGCCGTCGACGCTCACCGTGCGCCAGAACTCCTGAAGTTGCGCACGGGCGCGCGCCGGGCCGCCCTCGCGCAATCCATCCGCATAGACGACAGCGTTCATCGCGCCGGCGCTGGCGCCGCTGACGCCGACGACATCGAGCCGCCCATCCTCGAGAAAAGCGTCGAGCACGCCCCAGGTGAAGGCGCCGTGTGCGCCCCCGCCCTGCAAGGCCAGAGTGACCTTCTTCTTTTGGTCCGTCATCCCGCGGTCCAGCCGCCGTCGATGGAAATATTCGAGCCGGTGATCTGCGCCGCGGCGTCCGAGCACAGGAACAGGACCAGCGCTGCGATCTGATCGACGGTCACGAATTCCTTGGTCGGCTGCGCCTGCAGCAGCACGTCGTCGATGACCTGCTCGCGGGTGAGATTGCGGGCCTTCATCGTGTCGGGAATCTGCTTCTCGACCAGCGGCGTCCACACATAGCCGGGCGAGATGCAATTCGCCGTGACGCCGAAAGTGGCGAGCTCCAGCGCCACCACCTTGTTGAGCCCGGCTATGCCGTGCTTGGCGGCGACATAGGCGGCCTTGAAGGGCGAGGCGACCAGCGAATGGGCCGAGGCGGTGTTGACGATGCGGCCCCAGCGCCGCTTCTTCATGCCCGGAGTCGCCGCGCGAATGGTGTGAAAGGCCGAGGAGAGATCGATCGCAATGATCTGATTCCATTTTTCGATCGGGAAATCCTCGATCGGCGAGACGAATTGGATCCCGGCATTGTTGACGAGAATGTCGACCGAGCCGAGCTTCGCCTCGGCATTGTGGATCATGGCCTCGATTTCTTCCGGCCTAGTCATGTCGGCGCCGTCGTAAATGGCGGTGACGCCGAACTCGGTCTCTATGGCGGCGCGCTCCTTCTCGATTTCGGCGGCGTCGCCGAAACCGTTGAGGACAACATTGGCTCCCTCCTTGGCGAGAGCGCGGACGACGGCGAGCCCGATGCCGCTGGTCGAGCCGGTGACGACGGCGTTGCGTTTGGCGAGAGACATTCGCGCTCCTCTGATGCTGGAGGATGAGCGCCAGCGGCTCATCCTGTCGAATGGCAATCTAGCGTATCTCGACCGCGTGAAAATAACGACGGGATATTCCGCGTCGCTCGGCTCCGCGGCGAAGGAGCCTAGTCGTTCATCATGACAAAACCCACGCCATGCGCCGACATGAATAACGCGAGCATCGACACGGAAACGCGAATGTCGACATCGAATTTCCGATAGAGCGACACGGCGACGATCGCGGCGGGCAAGATCGCGTTGCCGACGCCACATGCCAAATATGTCGGCATATCCGCGTAGCATACTCCCCATTCGACACGACGCCGATCTGCGATCGATCGCTCGATCTCTCGGTAGTCATAAACCTCGCCGATAATGAGCGAGAGGAGATATACGGCCATCAGCATGAATATTGTGGCGCACACATATTTATTCATGAAGTTCGCCTTTCGAGGAGTCACGCTGGCGTTTCCAGCCGAAGTGGGACACCGGTTCGGTTGGAAACGCGTGAATGACTCCAGGCGTGCGCAAATTTCGCTACTGGCTCGCCCAGAGGATGCGGGCGATCCAGCTCACCTCCTCCTTGGGCAGCACGCGGTCGGGATAAGCGGGATTGAAGGATTTCAACTCCACCGTGCGCGCCGTCTGGCGCTTCAGCTCCTTGGCGAGAACCTCGCCGGCGGTGGTTTTCACGACCACCCGGTCGCCGCGCCGCACCGGGGCGGCCGGCGAGACGATCACGATGTCGCCGTCGCGATAGAGCGGGGCCATGGAGTCGCCGGAAATCTCGAGCGCGTAAGAGTGCTCGTCGGCGTCGGCGAAGACGTCGATCTCGTCCCAGCCCGTGCCGGTGGCGAAGCCGGCGTCGTCGAAAAAGCCGCCGACCCCGGCCTGGGCGAGGCCGATGAGCGGACGTCCGCCGCGCGGCGGCCGCTGCCCCTTGGCCATGACCAGGGTCATGAAATCATCGAGGCTCGCCCCCGTCGCCTGCAGAACCTTGGCGATCGATTCGGTCGAGGGCCAGCGCAGCCGCCCATCGGCGGTCTGCCGCTTGGAACGGTTGAACGTGGTCGGATCCAGCCCGGCCTTGCGGGCGAGGCCGGACGCGGTGAGCCCATAGCGCTCGCCGAGCGCGTCCAGCGCCGCCCAGATTTGCGAATGCGTCAGGATATCAGCCATTGGCGGACCTCATTCCTAGCGCTAGGAATAGAACAGTCGCCTCCGCTTCGCAATTCGAGATTTGCCCGCCGCCCGAATTGCGGGCGCGCCCCGCCATTGGTCTTTTTTTGGACCGAAAACGGCGTATTTTCAGCAAATTCCGAAAATCGGCCCAGGAGGCTCCATTGACCATGTCGGCCGGGCCGCCTATCTTCGACCGATCGTGACCCAGCAGAATGAAAAATCCTGGCAGTATGGACAGACGGCGGCGACGATGCTCGTCGCCTATCTGCTCGTCCTGCAGGGTCTCGCCGCGGGGATCGTCGTCGGCGCGCGCGCTGGACAGACCGTCCTCGGCAGCACGATCTGCGTCACCGCTAGACCGGCCTCTGTCGACGACGGCTCGCAAGGGCCGCGCGCCCCCGCCCATGGCATGGACGCCTGCTGCGTCCAGCATTGCACGGGGCTCGATGGCGGAGTCCTCGGCGGATTCGCCGAGCTCGACGCGCCGCCTTCGCCGAAGGCGAGCGTTCTCCAGCCGCTGCATGAATCCGGCGGCCATAAACGTCTCGCGCAACTTCCCGTCGGAGCGCGCGCTCCGCCCGTCCTCGTCGTCTGACCGCAGCCCGAAGGCTGCGCCGCTGGCGCGCTTTTCCGCTCCGTCCCGGCGGAGGAAAGGCGCATCTCCCAGAAGACAAAGCGAATTCGCAAATCGATTCCGCAAGCAGCAGCGCTCGGGGATCGATTCGAAAATCGCCCGAGAGGCCGAGTCGAGACAATGGATTATGATATTCCCCCCCGAGAAGGGCGGCGTTCCGCGCGAAGCGCGGCTGCGCCGGCTCGCGATCAGTCGATCATGCCGACGCGCCGGCGCGTCGAGGTGCTGGAGACCTATTTCGGGGCCGACGGCCGTCCGGTGAAGCGCAAGAGCATTGGCGCGGCGCGCGTCGCCCGTCACTATGACGAGCGCGGCAACAAGGTCGAAGAGGCCTATTTCAACGCCGACGGCAAGCCGACCCTGCGCAAGGGCCTCGGCGTCGCCAAAATCGCTTGGCGCTATGACGAGAGGGGTCGGCAGATCGACGCCTCCTTCTTCGACGCAGCCGGCGAGCCGGTCCAGAAAGGCGCCGCAGCCCGCGTCCGGGCGCTCGCCGACGCCTGACAGCCCCTTTTGCGACGCCGGGCGGCCGCGAGCCGCCCGGGCTCTCAGAGCGCTATCTGATCGAATCGGATAGCGCTCTCGCTTTTTTCGAGGACGATTTCCAATTTCCGATCGCGGAGACGGAGAGCCATAGAGCGAGCGTTGACAGCCGCAACCCCGCAATTTAGCGTTGAAATAATAATTTTATTTCGCTGCGGATTGTGGACATGACGACATATACGCTCTCCTTCGCCAATCTGGCTGTTCCGGGGACCGGCTCCAACGCCGGCAATACCGACACTGTTTCCGGTCAATTCACGATCGACTTCACAAACAATAAGCTATTGGCGTCGTCGCTGACGATCGACGGCGTGGACGCTCTGAGCGCTGTCGGCGGCAGCGGCGGGAACATCGGCACTTTCAGCGACAATGAAGACGGCGCCTACAATGTCGGCATGACGAACCTTGGTTCCGACTATAATTTCGTCATGTATTTCACGGGCCAGAACCCCACCGCCCTCGGCCGCATCATCTACCAGTCGGCCAATGGCCGCAGTTTCGACACCGGAACGACCTCCAGCAATTATTACGCTCCGAACAATGACTTGCCGGCCGCTTCTGCGGTCGCCTGCTTTTGCTCCGGCACGCATATCCTCACGACGCGCGGCAATATCCCTGTCGAGGCGCTCGTCGTCGGCGATCTCGTCGTCACCGCATCCGGCGCGACCAAGCCCATCCGCTGGCTCCGCCATCGCGAGATCGACTGCCGGAACGCTTCCGCCAAGATTCGCCCTGTGCGCATTTCCGCCTACGCCCTCGGCCCTGACCGGCCGGCGCGAGACCTCCTCGTCTCCCCCGACCACGCGCTCTGCTTCGATATTCTGGGCGACGCGCTCGTCCCGGCCGGCGCTCTCGTCAATGGCGCGACGATCACCCAGCCCGAGAGGGACCGCGTCTCCTACTGGCATGTGGAGCTCGAGGGGCACGACATTCTCCTCGCGGAGAACCAGCCGGCCGAAAGCTATATCGACACGGGCAACCGCGCTTTCTTCGTCGAGAGCGACGTCGTGTCGTTCGACGCAGAGGCCGTCGCACGCGCCCATGCCGGCTTCTGCCGCCCGTTCCACGCCAGCGGCCCCCTCGTCGAGGCGCTGCGGGCGCAGCTCCGCGCGCGCGCGGAAGCGCTCGGCTGGACGCTGGACGAGACGCCGGCGCTCGACCTGCATCTCCTCGTCGACGGCGTGCGGATCGAGCCGATCGTGCGCGGCCCGGCCTGCCGCTTCCAGATTCCGGCGGGAGCGCGGGAGGCTCGCCTCTCCTCCTCCATCGCGCGGCCGGTGGACGTGGGCCAGAGCGACGCCCGCGAGCTCGGCGTCTGCGTCTCCAGCCTGACGCTCTGCGACGGCTTCGGCGCGGATCGACAGATCGATCTCTCCGATCCGCGGCTCGATCACTGCGGCTTTCATGCGCTCGAGGAGGGAGCCCGGCGCTGGACGTCGGCGCAGACGATCCTGCCGGCCGAATATCTGAGGGATTGTCCCGACGGGACCTTCCTCCGCGTGGAACTGTGCGGTCCGCCCGTGGCGCGATGGATCGCCCCGGCGAGCCGAGAAACGCTCCCGCGTCAGCCGTTCACGATCGCGATGGCGAAGCCGTCCCAGCCTTTGGAGCCGACCGTCTGAATGGCGGTCGCCGTCACCCGAGGCTCGGCGGCGATCGCCTCGAATAAAGCGCGCGCGCCGGCGGCGTGGGCGTCCGTCCCCGCTAGCACCGAGCCCTCCCTCACCACATTATCGACAATGATGAGGCTCCCCGGCCGCGCGAGCATCAGCGCCCAGGCGAAGTAATTGGCGTTATTGGGCTTGTCGGCGTCGATGAAGGCGAGGTCGAAGGGACCGGCCGCCTCCGCCGCGAGCTTGGGCAGAGTGTCCAGCGCCGCGCCGACGCGAATCTCGACACGGCTCGCGAGACCGGCGCGGGCGAGATTGGCGGCTGCGACATCGGCGTGCTTCTGCTCGAGCTCCAACGTGACCAGCCGGCCGCCCTCGGGCAGAGCGCGCGCCAGCCATATGGTGCTATAGCCGCCGAGCGCGCCCACCTCGAGAATCCGCTTCGCCCCAATGGAGCGCGCCAGCAGATGCAGCAGCTTGCCCTGCGGCGGCGAGACGTCGATCGCCGGCAGGCCGGCCGCCGCGTTGGCGGCGAGGGCCGCATCGAGATCGGCGTCGGCGCCGATCAGCCGATCGGCGATATAGGCGTCGACCTCGCCCCAGGCGCTCGAAGCTTCCGATGACATGGGCCCACTCCTCTCGCGCGCCGACCAGTGCGAGAGGCTCGGCGATCAGACGCCGAGCTTCTTCTGCAGATTGGTCGAGGACGTCGTGTATTGGAACAGCAGCTTCTTGTCCGGGAAGATGTAGCGATGCGCCTTCTGCGCGGCCAGCGCCGCCTCGTGGAAGCCGCACAGAATGAGCTTCAGCTTGCCCGGATAGGTGTTGATGTCGCCGATGGCGAAAATGCCGGGGTGATTGGTCTCGAACTTCTCCGTGTCCACGGGAACGAGATTCTCGTGCAGGTTGAGTCCCCAATCCGCCACCGGGCCGAGCTTCATCGTCAGGCCGAAGAAGGGCATCATGCGATGCGCCGACACCACCGTGTCGACATTGTCATTGCCGCGGATCGTCACCGAGGAGAGTTCGCCGTCCACGCCCTCGATCGCCGTGACCTGGCCGAGACGGAAGTCGACCCGCTTGGCGGCGATATGCTCCTGCAGCGCATTGACCGAATGCGGCGCGGCGCGGAACTGGTCGCGGCGATGGACGAGCGTCAGGCTCTTGGCGATGGGCTGCAGATTGAGCGTCCAGTCCAGCGCCGAATCGCCGCCGCCGACGATGACGACGTCGCGGTCGCGGAAATCCTCCATGCGGCGCACCGCATAGAAGACGGATTTGTTCTCATAAGCCTCTATGCCGGCGATCGGCGGCTTTTTCGGCTGGAAGGAGCCGCCGCCCGCCGCGACGAAGACCACCTTCGCCTTGAACTTCGTTCCGGCGTCGGTCGTCACCTCGAAAGAGGGCTGCTCGGGCGTGCCGGTGGGCGTCAGCGTCTCGACCATCTCATTGAAATGGAAGGTCGGATTGAAGGGCTTGATCTGCTCCAGCAGATTGTCGGTGAGGCCCTGGCCGGTGACGAGCGGATGGCCGGGAATGTCGTAGATCGGCTTCTCCGGATAGAGCTCGGAGCATTGGCCGCCGGCGCGCGGCAGAATATCGATGACATGAGCCCGAATATCGAGAAGGCCCAATTCGAAAACCGCGAACAGACCGGCCGGGCCGGCCCCGACGATCAGCGCGTCGGTCTCGATTGTCTCACTCATTGTCCATCCTTCGCCGCGTTCGAAACGAAATTTCGCGAGGGCGGGGCGACTCGCGTCGGACCGAAATGCGCCGAGCGCGCTTCGATCGACCATGGCCGCCGCCGTCGAAACGGGCCGGCCGGCGCGGCCAGCCCCGGTCGAAACCCGATCCCTTCACGGCCATGGTCTATAGCATCCGCGCCGTCATGCAAATGTCTTCGGGACATCGAAACGGACGCGAAAAAAAACGCCGCGCGGGGCGGCGTTTTGTCCGTCGAATATCGGCGGCTTCGGAGCCCTCAGCCCTGCTGGGAGGGCGTCGTCACCACGAGGCCGTCGAGCTCCGGCCGCACAGTGATCTGGCAGCTGAGGCGCGAATTGGGCTTCACGTCGAAGGCGAAGTCGAGCATGTCCTCTTCCATCTGCGAGGGCTTGCCGACCTTCTCGACCCAAGCCTCGTCGACATAGACATGGCAGGTGGCGCAGGCGCAGGCGCCGCCGCATTCGGCCGGAATCTCGGGGATATCGTTGCGGCGCGCCGTCTCCATGACCGTGGAGCCCGTCTCGCCCTCGACCGTGCGGGCCTGACCGTGCGAATCGACGAAAGTGATCTTCGCCTTGGTCGGAGCGCCGCCGCCGGGCTCGGCGCCATAGCGGTTCGCTTGGTCGTAGAGGCTGGTCTTCACCATGGTGCTCTGTCTCTTCCGTTGACGTGTCGGCGCGCCTGCCGCTGGCGCAAAATTCGGCGGGCCGCCGAAGTCCCTCGCCCGAAGCTTCGGCCCGACGCTCGTCCTATCGCGCGATCAGTTATCATCGGCCGGGCGGACGCGCTAGTCTTTCCTCGAGCCTGCGACGGCGTCATGTCGCGGGCGCCTGCTCAGACTTGCGCCGCGGTCCAACGCACGATCTGGCCGACGGTCGCGGTCAGCGCCTCGTCCAGCGCCTGCGTCGCCGCCGCGCCGGTGGAATGGGGCGCCGGCGCGCGGCTCGAGAAGACGCGTCCCTGCCCCACCGGCGCGCCACGCGAATCGAGCATTCTGGCGGCGATCTCGACCACCGCTTCGGAGGTCGTCACATCGATCTCGAAGCGGCGAATCTCGGTCGAGAGCACATGGTCCGCGATCATTCCGGCGCGCACGACGGAGCCGGCGCGGCGGCCGATGTCGAAGCCGGCGATGAGCCGCGCCTGCACGAGCCGCGGCAGCCGGTCCACCCATTGCGCCTCGGCGAGATTGGCGACCTCGTTCGGCCCGGTGCGCACGACGATGCGGTCGGAGTCGATGGGTTGCACGGCCTGCGGCTCGGCGACGGCGAGCGTGCCGCGCAAGGGCCGCGCCAGCGCGCGCCCTGCCTCGCCGGGGCCGCCGAGATCGAAGCTCTCGCGCTGCGGCGCGCCGCCGCAAGCCGCGAGCGCCAGAGCGGCGAGCAGAATGAGGGAGAGCGACGCTCTCGACGGCGTCATGGACCGATCCTTCCCGCTGATCGCGCGCGACGCCGCGGCGCTTTCCCTGGTATCTTTTTCGACGCGTTCCAACGCCGAACCGGCGTCCACTTCAGCTGGAACGCTGTAGTGATTCCAAGCTTACTCGAACGTCGCCGGCCATCAAAGCCGCGCGAGAACGGCTGAACGAAGCTTTCCTCATCCTGAGGAGCCGGCGAAGCCGGCGTCTCGAAGGACGAGGAAAGCGTCACGCGCCGCCTTCTGGAGCTCGCCCTCGTGCTTCGAGACGGCTCCTGCGGAGCCTCCTCGGCATGAGGGCGAGGATCGCGGCGTCTCACGCGAGCGGCCCGGTCACTTGCCGCGATATTCGGGCAGAGACGGGCTCGCGCCGAAGATCACCTGTTGCGGATTCTTCTCCAGCGAGCGCACGGCGCGCTCCACCGTCTCCAGCGTCTTGCGGGCGTCGACGGCGAGCTGCTCATATTGCTTCAAGCCGCCCCCGGAAAAGCTCCGCAGATTGGCCGAGGCGCCGGCGATGTCGGTCGCGATGCTGTTCAGCTTCTTGGGATCGATCGCCGCGAGAAGCTTGTCGATGCGCGCCGGCAGCGGCTTCATCGAAGCGCTGATCTGCGACATGTCGTGAATGAAAGAATCGATCCCGCCCGAATTATCGGCCAGCGCCTTGGTGAATTTCTCGGTGTTCCGCAGCGTGTCCGAAATGGTCTGCGAATTATCGTCGAGCAATTTGCCCACTTTCTCGAGAACGTCTGTGGCGGTCGACGACAGCTTCTGCACATTCTCGAGAATATTCTGAAACTCGGAGCGCTCGCCCTCTATGATCGGATAGGCGTCGCCCTGCTTGGCGCGCAGCTCCTCCGCGCCCGGCGTGCCGCCGGTGAGCGAGACATAGCCGACGCCGGTGAAGCCGGTCTGCTCGAGGCGCGCGCGCGTGTTGGTCTTGACCGGCGTCTTGCGGTCTATGCTGATGAGCACGTCCACCCGGCTCGGGTCCTGATCGGAGATGGCGAGCTGCGTCACCTCGCCGACTTTCAGGCCGTTGAAGCGCACGTCATTGCCGCGCAGCAGCCCGCTGACCGAGCCGGAGAAATGCACCTCGAATGTCTTGTATTGCGCTGTCTGGCTCGCCCCGGAGAACCAGAAGACGAAGCCGAAGGCCGCGAACACCACGGCGAGGGCGAAAGCGCCGATGAGGGCGAAATTGGCGCGGGTTTCCATGGGCTCTACTCTCGTCCTCGCATATCGTTCGGTTTGCGCGCGCCGGCGAGGCGCGCGCCCCGCACGCCATGGAAATAGGCCTGCAGCCAGGGATGCTCGCAAGCGAGCATTTCCTCCATCGTCCCCGTGGCGATCACCTTGCCCTCGGCGAGGGCGGCGATGCGGTCGCAGATGGAATAGAGGCTGTCGAGATCATGCGTGACCATGAAGACGGTCAATCCGAGCGTGTGTTGCAGCGTCGCGATCAGCTCGTCGAATTCCGCCGCGCCGATAGGATCGAGGCCGGAGGTCGGCTCGTCGAGGAAGACGAGCTCCGGGTCGAGCGCGAGCGCGCGGGCGAGCGCCGCGCGCTTGATCATGCCGCCCGATAATTCAGCCGGAAATTTGTCCGCCGCGCTCGCGGGCAGGCCGACCAGCTCGAGCTTCAGCATCGCCAGCTCGTCCATCAGCCGCGCCGAAATATGCCGGGCCTCGCGCATCGGCATTTGAATATTCTGCCGCACGGTGAGACTGGAAAACAGCGCGCCATTCTGAAACAGCACGCCCCAACGCCGCTCGACGCGCCGGCGCTCGGCCGAAGAGAGCCTGTCGCGATCCTGCCCGAACAGCTCGATGAGGCCGGAGCGCTTCTCGACGAGGCCGAGAATCGTGCGCATCAGCACCGATTTGCCTTGCCCGGAGCCGCCGACGAAGCCCAGCACCTCGCCGCGATAGACATCGAGATCGAGGCCGCGCATCACCAGCGTCTGCCCGAAGGCGACGACGAGATCGCGCACGCGAATGACCGTCTCGCGCGCCGCGCTCGGCTGTGGCTTTTCGATCGTCTGCGAGGCGAGATCTGTCATTGCGCTAATATTTGATCGCGGCGAAGAAGATGGCGAAGAAGCCGTCGACGACGATGACCATGAAGATCGCCTTCACCACGGAAGCCGTGACATGCCGACCGAGCGATTCGGCCGAGCCCCGGGTCGCCATTCCCTCCATGGCGGCGACGAGGCCGATGATGAGCGCCATGAAAGGGGCCTTGATGAGGCCGACGAAGAATGTGTTGCGGCCGATCGCCGCCTGCAGCAGCGAGAGATAGCCAGCCGGGCTGATGCCCTCATAGACCCAGCAGACGAGAAGCCCGCCGAACAGCGCCGACATATCGGCGACGAAGGTGAGCAGCGGCAGCGACAGAACCAGCGCCAATATGCGCGGCGTCACCAGCACCTCGATCGGCGAGAGGCCCATGACGCGCAGCGCGTCGACCTCCTCGCGCATCTTCATCGAGCCGAGCTCCGCGGTGATGGCCGAGCCCGAGCGGCCGGCGATCATGATGGAGGTGAGCAGCACGCCGAGCTCGCGCAGCACGAGAATTCCGATGAGATCGACGGCATAAGAGCCGGCGCCGAAGCGGCGTAGCTGGAAAATGCCCTGCTGCGCCACGATCGCGCCGACGAGAAGATTGATCAGCGCGATGATCGGCAGGCTGCGAAAGCCGAAGCTCTCCATATGATAGACGAGCGAGGTGAGGCGGAAGCGTCCCGCCGCCAGGAGAGCCGCGCCCGCGGCGGCGACGAACTCGCCGAGAAAGCCGATTCCATTATAGGCGTCCCGCGCCGCTGAGACGACGGAGCCGCCGAGATCGGCGAGGATATCGATGACGAGCAGGCGACGGCAGCGCGACGGCGCCTCGAAGGGACGAAACTTCGTCTCCCGCAGCAAGATGACATGCTCCGGCCGCGCGCCCTCCAGCGAGACGGAGACCCCGGCATGGGCGAGCTCGTCCATGGCGCGGCCGATGATCCAGGCGCCGGCGGTGTCCAGCCGGACGATTTGCGCGAGATCGACAATGGCGCGAGCGGAGCCGCGGGCGGCGGCGGCCATGCCGGCGGCGTCCTTCTCCAGGGCGGCCGAATCGGCGAGCACCCATTCGCCGCCGAGCGCGAAACGCGCGGTCTCGCCCTCTCGTCGCGACGAGAGGCGGGCCGTATGGTCGAGGTCAGTGGCCATGCCTATTTTCGGCCCTATGGGCCGGCGGCTCCCTTTCTCCGCGCCCCGCAGCGTCTTAACTTCCGCCGCAGCCAGAGTCGAGCGCGAGCCTGGCCGCGGCGCCCGCAGGCATTACTGTTTCAACTGGAAAAATCGCTATGGGCGTCCAACTGACCATTTCCGTCGAGCGCTTTCCCATCGCGGGGCGATTCGTCATCTCGCGCGGCGCCAAGACCGAGGCCGTCGTGGTCGCAGCGCGGCTCGCCGACGACGACGCCATCGGCCGCGGCGAATGCGTGCCCTACGCCCGCTATGGCGAGAGCGTGGAGAGCGTCGTCGATCAGCTGGAGAGCGTGCGCGATCTCCTCGAGGCCGGCGCCGATCGCAACGCGCTCGCCGCTCTGCTGCCGCCCGGCGCGGCCCGCAACGCCGCCGATTGCGCGCTCTGGGATTTGGAGGCCAAGCGCACCGGCGTTTCCGCCTATCGGCTCGCCGGGCTCGAGCGAATGGAGCCGCTCGTCACCGCCTATACGATCTCGGTCGGAACGCCGGAGGAAATGCGCGAGGCTGCGGCCAAGGCCGCGCATCGCCCGCTGCTGAAGGTGAAGCTCGCCGGCGATGGCGACGCCGAGCGCATTGCGGCGGTGCGCGCCGGCGCGAGCGATTCGGCGCTGATCGTGGACGCCAACGAGGCGTGGCGCGAAGAAAATTTCGTCGCCAATAGTGAAGCTTGCGCAAAGGCGGGGGTAAAGCTGATCGAGCAGCCGCTGCCGGCGGGCGCCGAT
The DNA here is from genome assembly GCF_011378635.1 of Methylosinus sp. RM1. Classification (NCBI taxonomy): domain Bacteria; kingdom Pseudomonadati; phylum Pseudomonadota; class Alphaproteobacteria; order Hyphomicrobiales; family Methylocystaceae; genus Methylosinus; species Methylosinus sp. RM1. The sequence goes on along the minus strand of NZ_WOVC01000007.1, from coordinate 23,534 downwards.
GAAGCGCTCACGCGCCTCCCCCGCCCCGTGCCGATCTGCGCCGATGAGAGCGTGCACGACCGCATCGGCCTCGCCGCTCTCGTCGGGCGCTATGACGCCGTGAACATAAAGCTGGACAAGACCGGCGGCCTCACCGAGGCGCTGGCGCTCGCCGCCGAGGCGCGGCGGCTCGGCTTCTCGATCATGGCCGGCTGCATGGTCGGCACCTCGCTGGCCATGGCCCCGGCGCTGATCGTCGCGCAGGGGGCGGAGTTCGTCGATCTCGACGGGCCGCTGCTGCTGGCGAAGGACCGCGAGCCGGGGCTGCGGTATGAGGGGTCTCTGGTGTATCCTCCCGAACCGGAACTTTGGGGATGAATCGATGGACTTTCATATTTTCAGAGGCCCTGGGCGCGTTTTCGGCGTCACAAGCGACGCCGACGGCTCCAATCTGCCCGAGCGCTTCGCTCCTTGGAGCGCTGTCAAAACGGTCCCGCTGACCCGCGGCGCGCCGACCCCTGGTCTGAACGTCGATGAATGTCTCGACGACATAGAGCGATATGGATTTCACATCACCGATGCGCATGTCCGCATCACCGAGACGGTGATCTAGCTCACGCCACCTTCGGCGCGAGTCGAGCAATGGAAACGCTCGCCCGCGCCCGCGCCCGCGCGAGATCATAGGCGATCTGCATCCGCATCCAGGCGTCGGCCGATCCGCCGAAAGCCTGCTCGAGCCGCAGCGCCATTTCCGGCGTGAGCCCGTGATGACCGTTGATCAGTCGATAGAGCTGCTGCCGCGTCACGCCGAGCCCCTTCGCCGCCTCGGCGACGCTCAGGCCCAGCGCCTCGATATTGTCTCGGATGAGCCCACCGGGATGGGCAGGATTTTTCATCATCGCCCGCGCCTTCATCAGTGATAGTCGATGAAATCGACATCTTCGGCTGCGCCGTCCCGGAAACGGAAGACGATCCGCCAGTTCGCCCGCACCGTCCCCGCCCAAAAACCTTTCAGCTCTCCTTTGAAAGTGTGGAGACGGAAGGTCGGCTGATCCATGTCCTCCGCCCGATCCGCGGCGTCCAGAAAGGACAGAATGCGACGAATGCGCTCGATCAAATCGGGTGGCAATCTGCTCCCGTCGTCACTTTCGAACAACCGCCGCAATCCCTTGTGCCGAAAGCTCGCGATCATGACGATTTGTAACTTGTAACGCGACAGGTGTCAAACTCGAGCAGGCCGCACCTTCGACCCGATCCTCGAAACATGCTATTGGAAACCGCCTCCGCCCGAGGCGAGCCCCCACCCTTCGAAAAAACCCGAGGCCATCCCCATGCCCACCAAGGCCTATGCGGTCCAATCCGCCACGGCGCCTTTTGCGCCCTTCTCCATCGAGCGCCGCGCGCCGGGACCGAAGGATGTCGCGATCGACATTCTCTTTTGCGGCGTCTGCCATTCCGATCTGCACACCGCGCGCAGCGAATGGCCGGGCACGCGCTACCCTTGCGTGCCGGGCCATGAGATCGTCGGCCGCGTGACCGCCGTCGGCGCGGAGGCAACACGGTTCAAAGTGGGAGACATCGCCGCCGTCGGCTGCATGGTCGACAGCTGCCGCCGCTGCTTCTCCTGCGACGACGGGCTCGAGCAATATTGCGAGCATGGCTTTGTCGCCACCTACAATGGCGCGCTCGACGGCTCCGGCGAGAACACTTACGGCGGCTATTCGTCGGCCATCGTCGTCGATGAGCATTTCGTGCTCGCCATTCGCCATGACGAGGCGCAGCTCGCCGCTGTGGCGCCGCTACTTTGCGCCGGAATCACCACCTGGTCGCCGCTGAAACATTGGGGCGCCGGGCCGGGCAAGAAAGTGGGCGTCGTCGGCATTGGCGGGCTCGGCCATATGGGCGTCAAGCTCGCCCATGCGCTGGGCGCGCATGTCGTCGCCTTCACCACCTCGCCGTCAAAGCGCGAGGCCGCTCTCGCGCTCGGCGCCGATGAGGTCGTCGTCTCCAAGGATGCGGAGGCCATGGCGGCGCGCGCGGGCAGCCTCGATTTCATCCTCGACACGGTCGCCGTCTCTCACGATCTCGACGCCTATGTGAATCTGCTGAAGCGCGACGGCGTGCTGACTCTGGTGGGCGTGCCGGAGACGCCGCATCCCTCGCCATCGGCGGGCGGGCTGATCTTCAAGCGGCGGCAGATCGCCGGCTCGCTGATCGGTGGCATAAAGGAAACGCAGGAAATGCTCGATTTCTGCGCCGAGAAGGGCATTGTCGCCGATATTGAGACGATCGCCATGCAGGAGATCGAGACCGCCTATGCGCGCATGGTGAAGAGCGATGTGAAATATCGCTTCGTCATCGACATGGCGTCGCTGAAAGCCGCGTGAGCGCAGGCTCGCATCGGCACGAGGGCTCGCCTGCTCAACGAAAATCGAGCAGCGAGCCCTTGTCGATCTTGAACAGATTGGCGTCCGGCGCGCTGCTGCGGTCGATATTGAACAGCGACACCAAGGTCTCATAGCCCTGCGGGTCGGAGACCTGCCACTGCTTCAAGTCGAAGGTCTTGGAATCGAAGATCAGCTTGATTTTCGAAGTGCCGCCGAAGGTCGCCTTGTCCTCGATGGAGATGGAGGCGCCCGCGTCGTCGATCACGACATCGACGAGCTTCACGTCCTTTTGCAGATCGACTTTTTCGTTGAGCAGGAATTTGAGCGGCGTCTGATTGATGAAATAGAGATCCTGCGTGTTGAGCTTGCGATCGCGCACGGCGACCTGCACGCCGTCGGAGACGACCTCCATCGTGGCCGGCTGCGCATATTCGAAGCGCATGCGCCCGACCTTATGCACATAGAGCTTGCCCTCGGCCCTGCGGCCGTCGCCGCCGATCTGCACGAAATCGGCGATCATGACGGGAGAGGAATTGAGCGAAGCCTCGGCGCGCTTGATCGCCTCGTCACGGGTGAGCGGGACCGGCGGCTGGGCCGCGACCGCGACGGCGGCCGCCGCTCCGCCCACGGCGGCGGCGCCTACGGCCGCTTTGGCGGGGTCCGGAACCGCAGGCGCGGCGGCCGCGGCCGGCGGCTTGGCGGCGGGCGAGACGGCTTTCGGATCGGCCGGCTTGACCTGCGCAGTTTTGGGGTCGGCGGGCTTCGGCTTCGCTTTGGCGTCGGCGGCCGGCTTGCCCTTGGCCGCCGGCTTTCCCGCCTGAGCCTTGGCGGCCGGCGCCGGATGCGGCTTTTTCTTCGGCTCCACGGACTGAGCGCCGGAGGCGGCGAGAAGGGCGAGAACCAGCGCGGCGGCGAGAGGCGATTTCACGGGAATTGGTGCTCCGGACGATTTCGGCGCGGCTGATCGGGAGCCGTCCGCCGTCCTCACTAGGACGGCGATATGGCTAATGTTGGATCATATTCGACGAGAACGATTGCGTCGCCCTGACGTCTGGCGACATCCCGGCCGAGGGCGGTTCATGACCGAATTAGACGGTCAGTCGGCGAGATCGGAAGGAAGGATGGTTCTCTCGTCGACGATCGCCCGAGCGATCTGCGCCTTGGTGAGATTGCGTGCGCCCGTGAGATCCGCTCCCTTCAGAACGGTTCCGTCCAAAATCGCGTCCTTCATATTCGCGCCACGGAAAATTGCATTGGCGCAATCGGCCCGGCTCAGATCGGCGCCCTCCAAATTGGCGTTGCTGAGGTCCGTTCGGCGAATGAACGCGCCGGCGAGGTCGATTTTAAATTGGCCCTTTCCGTATCTGGCCGCCTGCGTCATGTCTCGCGTCCTCCCCGATCCCGCACCAGTCGGATGATCTCGCGGACATCCGCCGGGGGCTCGGCGTCTCCATAATCTACCCGGTTCTCCTTCAAATATATAGTCAGCAACTGAAGGACGGGGCCGGAGAGGTCGATGAAATCCCGGCAAATCTGCTCGAGAGTGAAAATCGCGCCGAGCCGAACCTCGAGCTTCTCGTCCTGCAATTGACCCACGGCTCTGTTGAAGAGTTCAGCGACATGATCGCGGCGCGTCAACTCGGTCTGACGCATTTGAGCTTCGGCCTGCCGGTTAGCGACCGTCACTCGGTTCCAGCCCAGATAGACGCCAATGGCTCCCCCGACGAGCAACCCCAGATTGCGGATGATCTCGGATAACGTCAGCCACCACTGCATCGAGGTCTCCAGCCGGGGACGGCCGCTCACGCCGCGTCTATATCGAACGCCCCGCGGTCTATCCCGCCGCCCACCAGAATCTCGCGCTTGCCGGCGTGATTGGCCTGGCCCACCACGCCCTCGCGCTCCATCTGCTCCACCAGCGACGCGGCTTTGTTGTAGCCGATCGACAAACGCCGCTGAATATAGCTCGTCGAGCATTTGCGGTCGCGCAGCACGATCGCCACGGCGCGGTCGTAGAGATCGGCGCCTTCTTCCGCATCCATGGAGCCGGGCGCGGCGCTCTCCGCGGCCTCCTCGGAGGGCTCGTCCTCCGTGGTGATAGCGTCGAGATATTGCGGCTGGCCTTGCGTCTTCAAGTGCGCGACGATCTTCTCGACCTCATTGTCCGAGACGAAAGGCCCGTGCACGCGCGAGATGCGGCCGCCGCCGGCCATATAGAGCATGTCGCCCTGACCCAAGAGCTGCTCGGCGCCCTGCTCGCCCAAAATCGTGCGGCTGTCGATTTTCGACGTCACCTGGAAGGAGATGCGCGTCGGGAAATTGGCCTTGATCGTGCCGGTGATGACATCCACCGAGGGACGCTGCGTCGCCATGATGAGATGAATGCCCGCGGCGCGCGCCATTTGCGCGAGGCGCTGAATCGCGCCTTCGATATCCTTGCCGGCGACGAGCATCAGATCCGCCATCTCATCGACGATGACGACGATGAAGGGCAGCGGATGCAGCTCCATCTCCTCGCGCTCGAAAATCGCCTCGCCGGTCTCACGATCGAAGCCGGTCTGCACCGTGCGGGTGATGATCTCGCCCTTGGCCTGGGCCTCGACGACGCGCTGATTGAAGCCTTCGATATTGCGCACGCCGAGCTTGGACATTTTCTTGTAGCGGTCCTCCATCTCGCGCACCGCCCATTTGAGGGCCACCACCGCCTTTTTGGGATCGGTGACGACGGGCGTCAGCAGATGGGGAATGTTGTCGTAGACCGAAAGCTCCAGCATTTTCGGATCGACCATGATGAGGCGGCACTCTTCCGGCTTCATCCGGTAGAGCAGCGACAGGATCATGGTGTTGATAGCGACCGATTTGCCGGAGCCGGTGGTGCCGGCGACGAGAAGATGCGGCATGCGCGCGAGATCGACGATGACCGGCTCGCCGCCGATCGTCTTGCCGAGCGCGATGGCGAGACGATGCTTGGTCTTCTCGAAATCCTCGCAGGCGAGCAATTCGCGCAGGAAGACGGTCTCGCGGCGATGGTTGGGCAGCTCTATGCCGATGGCGTTGCGGCCGGAGACCACGGCGACGCGCGCCGAGACCGCCGACATGGAGCGCGCGATATCGTCGGCGAGGCCTATCACGCGAGACGATTTGATCCCCGGCGCGGGCTCCAGCTCATAGAGCGTGACCACTGGGCCGGGACGCACATTGATGATCTCGCCCTTGACGCCGAAATCCTCGAGCACGCCTTCCAGCAGGCGCGCGTTCTGCTCCAGCGCATCCTGCGAGATTTTGGCGGCCGCGGCCTGCTTCTTGGGCTCGCTCAGCAGCAGCAGCGGCGGCAGCTCGTAGCGATGCTGCTCATTGCGGCTCTCGAACAGAGTGGGCTGGCGCTCGCGCATCACGCGCTTGCCCTGCTTCAGCGGACCGACGGGCTCCATCACGCGGGCGGAGGCCGGCGGCGGCTCGTCGTAATCCTCCTCGCGCGGCGCAGCGGCGGCCGAGGCGGCGCGCGCGGGCGCCGGCGGCGGGACGAAGGAGAAAGCGTCGAAGACCGGCTCGCGGCGGGCCGAGAGCAAAGGCGGCCCGGACGGCTCCTCGATCTCGACCGGCTTACTACGGCGCGCCAGCAGCGCGGCGAAACGACGCGTGACCAGCGTCTTTATCGTGAGGCCGGCGTGAATGAGCGCGCCCAGCGAGACGATGGCGACGCCGGGCTCGTCATCCTCCTCTTCGTCGATTCGATGGTCGGCGGGCTCGTCCTCGGCATGGGCGGATGCGGCGGCCTCGAAGCCGAAGCCGGCGGCGCCGGTGAGGGCGAGAATGGCGGTTCCGGCGCCGACCAGCGCCACCAGCGCCATGGCCGCCGCCGATTCGCCGAAGAAGCGGCGCGGCAACGCCAGCACGGCGTCGCCGAGCACGCCGCCGAGCCCGGTGGGCAGCGGCCAACGATCGGTGACGGGCAGGAGCGAGACCACCGCCGCCGCCGCGAGCGCGCCGATGATCCACAAGCCGAAGCGCAGCAGCGGCCGATGCAGCGCGCGCTGGGTGACGAGCCGCAGGCCCTGCGCGGCGATCGGCAATATCGCCGCGATCGCCGCGAGGCCGAGCAGCTGCATCAATATATCGGCGGCGACCGCGCCGCCGGAGCCGAGCAGATTGCGCACCCGCCCGGCGGTCGCATGATTGAAGGAGGGATCGCGCGCCGACCAGGAGACCAGCGCCAGAGCCGCCGCGACAGAGGCCGCTATCAGCGCCGCGCCGGCGAGCTCCGCGGCTCGGCGCGCCGTGAATTCGCGCACCGGCTCGGAAACGTGACGGAATGCGTTGCTGCGCATCATGACGAATGAGCCCACTCGCGACGATCGAAAAAACAGCGAAGCGCCCTCAGGGGCTCATCGGCTGACGTGACGGCCGAGGGTAGGCAGGCGGGGTTAAGGGGCGATTAACCCTGACGCCTCCCGCGCTGCGGCGCGCCATTCGCGCGACAGGCTCGCGCAAGGCGCGAGGCTAGACTGCGTGAGTGGCGCGCCCCGATTCGCCGAGGAGCGCCCTCGCATTCTCGAGGAGACCGCGCGTGAAGGCCGTAATATTCGCAGGCGGTCTCGGCACGCGCCTCAGCGAGGAGACCGACAATCGCCCCAAGCCCATGATCGAGATCGGCGGCAAGCCGATCCTGTGGCACATAATGAAGATCTACTCGCAGCATGGGGTCAACGAGTTCATCGTCTGCCTCGGCTATAAAGGCTATTTCATCAAGGACTATTTCACCAACTACTTCCTGCATATGAGCGACGTCACCTTCGACCTCGCCGAGAACAAGACCATCGTCCACAACAAAATGGCCGAGCCCTGGCGGATCACGCTGGTCGACACCGGCATAGAGACGATGACCGGCGGGCGCCTGAAGCGCATCGCCGATTATCTCCCCGATAACGAGCCCTTCTGCCTCACCTATGGCGATGGCGTCGCCGATGTCGATATAGCCGGCGAGATCGACTATCACCTCGCCCATGGCCGGCTCGCGACCATGACGGTGGTGCGTCCGCCCGGCCGCTTCGGCGCCGTCACCATGGATGGCGACGACATTCGCTCTTTCGATGAAAAGCCGCGCGGCGACGGCGGCTGGATCAACGGCGGCTTCTTCGTGATGTGGAAGAAGGCGCTCGATTATATCGACGGCGATTCGACCGCGCTCGAGCAGCAGCCGTTGACCCGCATCGCCGCCGATGGGCAGCTGCGCGCCTATCGCCACGACGGCTTCTGGCAATGCATGGACACGCTGCGCGACAAGCGTTTCCTCGAGCAATTGTGGAGCGGCGGCGAGGCGCCCTGGAAGGTCTGGGCGTGAACGCCTCCTTCTGGGCCGGCAAGCGCGTCCTCGTCACCGGACACACCGGCTTCAAGGGCGGCTGGCTCTCCTTATGGCTCACGCGCCTCGGCGCGAATGTGGCGGGCTATGCGCTGGCGCCGCCGACCGAGCCCAGCCTTTTCGCGCTCGCGCGCCTCGACCAGAAGATGACGAGCGTCATCGGCGATATTCGCGACGCCGAGCGGCTGGCGCGCGCCGTGCGGGAGTTCGCGCCGCAGATCGTCTTCCATCTCGCGGCGCAGCCGCTCGTGCGCTACTCCTACGCCAATCCGATCGAGACCTTCGAGGTCAACGCGCTCGGCACGGCGCATCTGCTCGAGGCGCTGCGCTGGGCGCCCTCGGCGCGCGCCATCGTCATCGTCACCAGCGACAAATGCTATGAGAATCGCGAATGGCCCTGGGCCTATCGCGAGAACGAGGCGATGGGCGGCTTCGATCCCTATAGCGCCAGCAAAGGCTGCGCGGAGCTCGTCGCCGCCTCCTTCCGCAATTCCTATTTCGCAATAGCCGATCACCCCATGCGCGGCGCCGCATTGGCCACGGCCCGCGCCGGAAATGTCATCGGCGGCGGCGATTGGGCGGCGGATCGCCTCGTGCCCGATATTTTGCGCGCGTTGGAGCGCGGCGAGACGGCGCAAATACGTTTTCCGCGCGCAGTGCGTCCCTGGCAGCATGTGCTGGAGCCGCTCGCCGGCTATCTGACGCTCGCCGAGCGTCTGTGGAGCGATGGCGCGCCCTTCGCGGAAGCCTGGAATTTCGGCCCCGATCCCTCCGGCGAGCGCACGGTCGCGGAGATCGCCGACGCGCTCTGCCGCGCCTATGGCGAGGGCGCCGGCTGGACGAAAAGCGGCGGCGACGAGCCGCATGAGGCGCATTTGCTGAAGCTCGATTCCGCCAAGGCGCGCAGCCGGCTCGGCTGGCGCCCGCAATGGTCGATCTTCGAGGCGCTGGAGGCGATCGTCGATTGGGAATCGCGCCGCCGCCGCGGCGAGGATGTGGCGACCACATCGCTCGCCCAGATCGACGCCTATGAGAGACGCATGGACGCCGCGCAGCGCGGCGCGCGCACGCCCGGAGCAATGATATGACCCCGCCCGCAGCCGCCGCCCTGCACGCCCCCGCCGACACAGCGGATGAGAAAGAAGCGCTGCGCGCAGAGATTTTGGCGCTCGTCGGCCGCTACGCCGAGATCGCCCATGCGACGCCGGAGTTTCGTCCCGGCGCCTCCGCCGTTCCGGTCTCCGGCAAGGTCTATGGCGCAAGCGAGATGCAGACGCTCGTCGATTCGGCGCTGGATTTCTGGCTCACCACCGGGCGCTTCAATGCGGCTTTCGAAAAGGCTCTGGAGGAGTTCATCGGCGTCCGACATGCGTTGACCGCCAATTCCGGCTCCTCGGCCAATCTTCTGGCGCTCACCGCGCTGACCTCGTCGCTGCTCAAAGAGCGCGCGCTTCAGCCCGGCGACGAGGTCATCACCGTAGCCGCCGGCTTTCCGACGACGCTCAATCCCATTTTGCAGAATGGGATGACGCCGGTCTTCGTCGATGTCGAGCTTCCGACCTACAATATCCGCGCCGATCTCATAGAGGCGGCGATCTCGCCGCGCACGCGCGCCATAATGATCGCCCATACGCTCGGCAATCCGTTCGATCTCGCCGAGGTCACGCGCATCGCCGAAAAATATGGCCTGTGGCTGGTCGAGGATTGCTGCGACGCACTCGGCTCGCTCTATGACGGGCGCCAGGTCGGCACATTCGGCGACATAGGCACACTGAGCTTCTACCCGGCGCATCACATCACCATGGGCGAAGGCGGCGCGGTGTTCACCTCGCGCTCCGTGCTGCGCCGCAGCGTCGAATCCTTCCGCGACTGGGGCCGCGACTGCTGGTGCGCGCCTGGCAAAGACGACACCTGCAAGAAGCGCTATGAATGGCAATCGGGCGATCTGCCCTTCGGCTATGATCACAAATATGTCTATCAGCATCTGGGCTATAATCTGAAGATCACCGATATGCAGGCCGCCGTGGCGCTGGCGCAGATGGAACGCCTGCCGGGCTTCATCGAGGCCCGCAAGCGCAACTTCGCGCTGCTGAAAGAGGCGCTGCGCCCGCATGAGGATATCTTCCTGCTGCCCGACGCGACGCCGCGCAGCGATCCGTCCTGGTTCGGATTCGCGATGACCTTGCGCGAGGATGCGCCTTTTGGGCGCGAGTCGCTGCTGCAGCATCTCGCCGAGAAGCGCATCGGATCGCGGCTGCTGTTCGGCGGCAATCTCTTGCGCCAGCCTTATATGAAGGACCGCCCGCATCGCGTCGCCGGCGCGCTTTCCGCCACCGATGTCATCATGCGCCGCACTTTCTGGGTCGGCGTCTATCCGGGCCTCAGCGAGGCGCATATCGCCTATATCGCCGAGTCGATCGGCGAGTTCGTCGCCGATTCCGGACGCTGGCGCGCCGCCTGACGCACGTCGCGTTGCGCATTTTCATCGAGCCGGCGCCAGCTTCGGCGGGATTGTCGCAGCGGCGACGCAATTCGATTGTAGTTTGTAAATATCATAACACGCGTATTGATTGCGTACGGGTGGCGCCGATGTTATATCCTCTTTTCATGCAGTGGATGTTCGGCCGATCATTCGTGACTCGCCGCATTTCGGGAAGCCTCGCGCTCCTGCTCTGCGTCATCATCCTTCAATCCCTGCCCTATCTCGGCGCTTCGGCCTTCGCCGAACCCACTCTCTCCGTCGCTTCGCTCTGCCAATCGAGCGAGATGGGCGGCGGCTCGCCTCACGATCGACATTGCCGAACGCTCCAATGTTGCGCGCTCGGCTGCTCGGCTCATAGCTCCGCATATCTCGAGGCAGCCTCCTCACACATCCTTTCCTACCCGCATTCGAGGCGCTCCTCCTCGCGCCGGCCCGGCGAAACGAGGATACGCCCGCGCGTAACGGGCCTCGGCTTTGTCGCGCGCGGTCCGCCCGCCGCGCTCTGATCTTCCCGCAAGACATTCTCATCTCCCCTCGCGAGCCGCAGCCTGCCGAGACGTGACGCCGTCCGCGTCGCGTCCAGCGGACGCCGACGCGCGTTCCGAGATTTTTTCGCGCGCGACGCCTTTCGCGCGCAGCGCCGAACTTCGCCTTTTTTCAAGAAACGACGGGAGCTCCGAGGAGCTCGAAAAAGGGGTTGCAAATGCCGAAACCGGAGCCTCGCGCGGGCGTCGCCGCCCTGCTTTCTCGCATCGAGACGAAGGAGGGCGCAAAATGACCTCCTCGACGAAAGAGCTGGACGCGCTCTATCAGGATTACGCCCCCGCTCTGCGCCGCTTCGCGCGCCGGCGCGTCGGCGCGCAAGAGTCGGAAGACATTGTGCAGGACATTTATCTCCACGCGCTGGAGCGCGTCGATATCGCCAATCTCGAAAGTCCGCGCGCGTATCTCTTCCGCATCGCCGCCAATCTCTCGGTCGACGCCATACGCCGGGACCGCATTCGTTCGCGCTTTGTGGAAGTGACCGCGCACGCCGCGCCTCCTCCCGAGCAATCCCCGTCCGGCGACGCCATCGCCACGCTGATGGAACATCAGAAGCTGCGCGCCGCGCTCGCGCGCCTGCAGCCGCTGCATCGAGAGATTTTTCTGCTGAAGCGCCTCGAGCATTTGACCAGCGCCGAGATTTCAGCGCGCGTCGGCGTATCGGTACGAACGGTGGAGCGTCATCTCGCAAGGGCGATCGACGAGATAAGGCGCGATTTCGGTCTTTGAACGAAAAAGCCGCCGCCGATCGTGATCCGATCGTGCGGCGGCGAATTGTCATGATCGATCAGACGGCCACCATGCCGCCGTCGACATAGAGGTCGACGCCAGCGACATAGCTGCTCGCGCTGGAGGCGAGGAACAGAACGGCCTCGGCCACCTCCTCCGATTTGCCGAAGCGGCCGAGGGGAACTCGAGATTTCACATGCTCGTCGAATTCGTCGAGCTGGCTCGCCGAAAAACCGAGCGTGCCGAAGATCGGCGTCTCGACGGGGCCGGGACTGACGACGTTGACCCGGATGTTGCGGTCCTTCAGCTCGTTCGTCCAGGTGCGGGCGAAGGAGCGCACCGCCGCTTTGGTCGCCCCATAGACTCCGAAGCCGGGCGCTCCCGACGTATTGGCGACAGACGAGTTGAGCACGATCGCACCGCCGTCAGAAAACAGCGGCAAGGCCTTCTGCACCGAGAAAAGCAAGCCTTTTACATTGACGCCGAACAGCTCGTCGAAAAAGGCCTCGTCCACCGCCTCGAACGGCGCCACCCGCGCAACGCCCGCATTGGCGAAGAGAATGTCGATGCGCCCGAATCGTTCCTTCACCTCGGCATAGAGGCGGTCGAGATCCGCAAGCTTCGAAACATCCCCCTGCACGCCGACGGCGCTCGCGCCGATGCGAGCGACCGCCGCGTCGAGCTCCGCCTTCCGCCGGCCGGTGACGACGACCTGCGCGCCCTCCTTTGCGAAGAGTTCCGCCGTGGCGAGGCCTATGCCGCTGTTGCCGCCGGTGACGACCGCGATTTTTCCTGAAAGACGACCCATGCTCGCGCTCCTTTCGCACTAAATTCATTAGTTCAGTAATGCGGAACTACTGAATGAATGTCAATCGTGCTAGCGTGGCGCATGAGAAAGCTCCACCATCCGCGGCCGGAAGAGATCACAGTCGAGGGGATTCTCTACGCCCTGGCCGACCCTGTGCGGGTGCAGATATTCACCCGGCTGGCGGCGTCGGAATGCGCGCAGAACTGCTCGAAATTCCTCAACGTCCTCGAGCAGGCGCCGCTCGCCAAATCGACGCTCTCGCAGCATTTCCGCATATTGCGGGAGGCCGGGCTCATCCGCAGCGAGCGCCGCGGCGTGGAGCTCATCAACTCGACGCGCTGCGCCGAGCTCGCCGAGCGCTTCGGCCCCATGGTGCAGTCGATCATCTCCGCCTATGAGCGGCAGAAGATCGAGGCGGCCGAATCGACGCCCAGGACAGCGATTGACAAAGACGCCGCGCCCGTCTAGGGCTTTCCCGCTTCGTCGCGGCGGTTTCGCCGCGATTTTCTTTTTGCGTCGACACTTCGGCGCGAGGAGCGGAGCGAAAACCGGTCAACTGCCAAAAAGCCGGCCGGCGCATCGTCGCCAGAGCCGGGACGAACACAGGAAAAAGAGATGTTCGCAGTCATCAAGACCGGCGGGAAGCAATATAGCGTCACCGCCGGAGACACGATAACCGTCATGGCCCTCGAGGGCGCGGCGGGCGACAAGATCAGCTTCGACGAGGTTCTGTTCGTCGGCGCCGAGGGCTCCGCCAAGATCGGCGCGCCGCTGGTCGAGGGCGCGAGCGTCACCGGCGAGATCGCCGAGCAGGCCCGCAGCCCCAAGACGCTGGCCTTCAAGAAGCGCCGCCGCCAGAACTCCAAGCGCAAGCGCGGCCATCGTCAGGACCTGACGATCGTGCGCATCACCGGCATCGAAGCCGGCGCCTGAGAATTGGCGTGACGCCGCCCGGCGGCGTATAGAAGAACCAAGCGCGCCGCGCGTTCGGCGCGCGCGACAATTCAGCGGCCGCCCTGCGCGGTCCCCCCGAGCGGCGGGCGCCGGCTCGGCGTGAAAATTTAAGGAGCGAGAACAATGGCTCACAAGAAAGCGGGCGGCTCATCGCGCAACGGTCGCGACTCCGACGGTCGCCGTCTCGGCGTGAAGAAGTTCGGCGGCGAGGCCGTGATCGGCGGCAACATCATCGTGCGCCAGCGCGGCACGAAATGGCATCCCGGCCGCAATGTCGGCATCGGCAAAGATCACACGCTGTTCGCGCTCGTCGACGGCGTGGTCCTGTTCAAATCCAGCGGCGGCCGCGCCTCGGTATCGGTCGTCGAGCCGGCGGCCGCAGCCGCCGAATAGGCGGAGGATCTGCGAGGACCTTCCGCCGGCGTTTCGATCCCCGGCGGATTTGGTCCTCGAGCACTCGCGATAAAGGCGACGCTCCAGGCGCAAAATCCGGAAAAAGGCCTCAAAGGGTCGATAGGGGAAGCGGAACGCCGCTTCCCCTTCGTCATTTTTCGGCCTCTTTTCGCACTCGGCCGCCATGGAGCCTCGGATGTTTCCGGAAATTGCCCGCGACGATATTTTCAGATTGGAGACCCCGAGACTGTGGCTGCGCTGGCCGCGCGCCGCCGATCAGGGCTCGATCTGCCGTCTGGCCGGCGATCCCGAGGTCGCCGTGAAGACGGCGCGCATTCCGCACCCATACGAGTCCTATCACGCGGAAAGCTTCATTCTCGCCGCGCGCGCCGAGAACGCCAGCGGCGCCGGCCTCACCCTCGCCTTGACGCACAAGCGCCAGGCGGACGAGGCGATCGGCGTGATCGGCGTGCATGGGGCGAATGGACGCGGGACGGGCATGATCGGCTTCTGGCTGGGACGGCCCTATTGGGGACGCGGTTTGATGAGCGAAGCGGCGGGCGCCTTCATCGATATGGTGTTCGGCATGACCGGGCTGGAGCGAATCGTCTCCAGCGCGCTGCCGAGCAACGCCGCCTCGCTGCGGGTGCATGAGAAGCTGGGCTTCACCCGCGCGGGACAGGGCAAATTCCCGGCGCCGGCGCGCGGCGGCGAGGTCGATGTGGAGCTTTTCGACCTGCGCCGCGGCGCCATTCCGACGAGCTTCGGCGCCAAGCGCCCGAAGCTGCAAGCGACATGAGCTCGAAACAGTCATGAAATTCCTGGATCAGGCGAAAATCTACGTGCGCTCGGGCGATGGCGGAGCCGGCTGCGTCTCCTTCCGTCGCGAGAAATTCATCGAGTTCGGCGGGCCGGACGGCGGCGACGGCGGCCGCGGCGGCGATGTGGTGGCGATCTGCGTCGATGGGCTCAACACACTCATCGACTACCGCTATCAGCAGCATTTCAAGGCCAAGACCGGCGTCCATGGCATGGGCAAGAACCGCCATGGCGCCAAGGGCGCCGACGCCGTGCTGAAAGTGCCCGCCGGCACGCAGATTCTCGAGGAGGATGGCGAGACGCTGATCGCCGATCTGACCGAAGTCGGACAGACCGCCATCATCGCGCGCGGCGGCAATGGCGGCTTCGGCAATCTGCATTTCACCACCTCGACGAACAGAGCCCCGCGCCGCGCCAATCCCGGCCTGGAAGGGATAGAGCGCACGCTCATCCTGCGGCTGAAGCTGATCGCCGACGCCGGGCTGATCGGCCTGCCCAACGCCGGCAAATCGACATTTCTGGCCACGGTCAGCGCCGCCAAGCCCAAGATCGCCGATTATCCTTTCACCACTCTGCATCCGGGCCTCGGCGTGGTGCGGGTGGACGATCGCGAATTCGTGCTCGCCGACATTCCCGGCCTCATAGAGGGCGCGCATGACGGCCATGGGCTCGGCGACCGCTTCCTCGGCCATGTGGAGCGCTGCCGCGCGCTGCTGCATCTCGTCGACGCAACCGGCGAGCACGCTGGCAAGGATTACAAGATCGTCCGCCGCGAGCTCGCCGCCTATGGCGCCGAGCTCGACGAGAAGCGCGAGATCGTCGCACTGTCGAAGATCGACGCCGCCGAGCCCGAGCATTTGAAGAAGCAGAAAGAGCGCCTCAAACGCGCAATGGCCTCCGCCGGCCCTGCGGGGGCCGCCGAGCGCCCTACCCTGCTGCTGCTGTCCTCTGCCACCAGCGAAGGCGTGACGGCGGCTCTGCGCGCCCTGGCGGCCGCCAAGGAGACAGCCGCGCATGAGGAAGCGACGGCGGCCGAGCCCGCGCCGGAGTGGCGCCCATGAGGCGAAGAGAGATCGAAACAGAAATGTGACGAATTTTTCTTTTCTGCGCTGGACATGAGCGACGTCATTGGGTATTTGCCACCTCGTTCCGCTCATTCGGCGCCAGCCGAAGCGACGGACGGGCGCATAGCTCAGTTGGTAGAGCAGCTGACTCTTAATCAGCGGGTCCAAGGTTCGAGCCCTTGTGCGCCCACCAATAAATTAAAGCCGATATCGGCCTGGCGAAAGACTCGTAAGAGCGTGATCTTCGCATTATCAGCGCACAGCCGCCTCGGCCGCGCTTCACCCTGGCCGACCACGGCAGAACTCGCGCGCACGACAATCACAGAACTGCCGCGCTCTTGTCATTGTCTGGTCATGGCGCAGCGCTAGCTATGTCGAAGAGCAAACGATGGCTACATGCCGTCGCGGGCTCTAACGCCGGGCCGGAGGTACGTCCGGCGTTTTTCTTTTCTGGGACCCGTTACGGCTTGACCGCGGTCAGCAGCGTGTCCACGCCTTCGCGATATTCGACACGAACATCGGCGAAGCCTGCCGCCGTCATGCGCTCCAGCGCCGGCGCCAGATACATCACATGCTCGGGCGATTCGTCGCTGAAGAGATGCGCGATCCAATCCTCGAGCAGATCATAGCGGCCGAGCGTCCCGAGCTTTTGGAACCAGCTGCGCACCTCCGCCTGCGTCGCGGCGAGATGCGCGACGCGGTCGTCCATCGCATAGCGGTCGCCATTGACGAAAATGCCGCCCGGCTTCAGCACGCGGAAAATCTCGGCGAGAAACTCCCGACGATAATCGTCGAGGAAATTATGCACGGCGTAATTGGAGGAGACGACGTCGACGCTCGCCTCGGGAAGGCCGCGGAGAAAGCCGAGCGCGTCGGCTTCCACGAATCGCACGCGGCCGTCGGCGACGAAATCGGCGAGGTGAGAGCGCGCCTGATCCAGCATTTTGGAGGCGCTGTCGATTGCGGTGACATGGAGATCGTCGCGTCCCGCGATCAAAGGAAGCGTGCTCACGCCCGTGCCGCAGCCGATCTCCAATACCTCTAGCGCGACGCCCTCGCGCCAATGCGCGACGCGCTCCGCCACGCGGCGGGCGAGCAGCGCCGCATTGGGGCAGATGAGCTCGAGCATCCGATATTCGGCGCCGATCGGCCCGGTGAAGAGATTTTCATCGATGCGCTGTGACATTGGTCGTCACCCGAAATTCGCGAGACCCGGGAAGGTCTCGAGCAGCCAGAAGGAGAAGCTCTGCATTCCGCCGGTGAGGAAGGCGAGGCCCGTCAGCACCAGCAGCGCGCCGACGACCTTCTCCACCTTGCCGAAATGCTTCTTGAACTTCTGCATGAAGCCCATGAAGGGCCCCATCGCCGCCGCCGCGGCGAGGAAAGGAAGGCCGAGGCCCGCCGAATAGACTCCGAGCAGGACGGCGCCGCGGCCGACCGTCTCTTGCGAGCCGGCGACGGCGAGAATGGCGGCAAGGATCGGACCGATGCAAGGCGTCCAACCGAAGGCGAAGGCGAGGCCCATGACATAGGCGCCGAGGAGGCCGACCGGCTTTGCGACCTCGAGGCGCTTCTCGCGATAGAGCAGGCCGATCTGGAAGACGCCGAGGAAATGCAGGCCCATCAGGATAATGGCGAATCCAGAGGCTTTCTCCAATATCCATTGATAGGCGTGCAGCGCTCGTCCGAAGGCGCTCGCCGTCGCGCCGAGCGCCACGAATACGGTGGAAAAGCCGGCGACGAACAAGATCGCGGCCAGGAACACGTCACGCCGGGCGCGTTTCTTTCCCTCGACCGCGAGATCCTCGATCGTCGCGCCGGCGATGAAGGTGAGATAGGGCGGCACCAGCGGCAGCACGCAGGGGCTCAGGAACGAGAGTACGCCCGCCGCCGCAGCGGCGGGAAAAGTGACATCGGCCGCCATGAAGTTCCTCGCTTTGCGCCATCGCTTTTGCCACAGCCGGCGCGCCGAAGCAAAGCGAAGCTGCGCCAGACGATTGCGACCCTATTTCGACATTGGTGAGAGGAGAATTTTTCTCATGCGCACCATCATCGAGCCCTTCCGCATCAAAATGACCGAAGCGCTGCCGATCACCACGCGGGAAAACCGCGCGGAGCGATTGAAAGCGGCGCATTACAACGTGTTTCTGCTCGATGCGGAAGACATCACCATCGATCTTCTGACCGACAGCGGCACAGGCGCCATGTCGGATCGCCAATGGGCCGCGCTCATGATGGGCGACGAAAGCTATGCGGGAAGCAGGTCCTGGCGCCGCTTCGAGAAGACCATTCGCGACATCACGGGTTTCAAGCATATTTTTCCTACGCATCAAGGCCGCGCGGCGGAGCGCATTCTCGCCGCGACGCGGCTGAAGCCGGGCGATATCGTCCCCAACAACAGCCATTTCGACACCACGCGCGCCAATATCGAATATGTCGGCGCGACGGCGCTCGATCTGCCGAGCCCGAAAGCCGGCGATATTCATGCGGAGACGCGTTTCAAAGGCGACATAGACCTCGCGGCGCTGGAGCGCGTCATCGCGCGCGAGAGGAAGGCAATTCCCTTCTGCATGATCACCGCGACCAACAACACCGGCGGCGGACAGCCCGTCTCGCTCGGCAATATTCGAGCCGCAAAGGCCCTGCTCGCAAAGCGAGGAATACCGCTCGTGCTCGACGCCTGCCGCTTCGCCGAGAACGCCTATTTCATCAAGCTATGGGAAGAAGGTTACGCCGATCATTCGCTCATCGACATAGCGCGCGAAATGTTCTCGCTCTGCGACGGCGCGACGATGAGCGCCAAGAAGGACGGGCTCGCCAACATAGGCGGATTCTTCGCCTGCAATGACGATCGCTGGGCGGAGCATTTTCGCAATCTGCTGATATTGATGGAAGGATTTCCCACTTACGGCGGACTCGCGGGCCGCGATCTCGAGGCGATCGCCGTCGGGCTCGAGGAGGCGCTGGAGGAGGAATACCAGCGCTATCGCCATGCGACGGTGGACTATCTCGCCTCCCGCCTCATCGCGCGCGGCGTTCCGATCGTGCGGCCGGCCGGCGGACATGCGGTGTTCATCGACGCCGCGGGCTTTTGCCCGCATCTTTCGGCGAAGGATTTTCCGGGCGTCGGCCTCACCGCCACGCTCTATCTCGAGGGCGGCGTGCGCGGCGTCGAATTGGGTAGCGTGATGTTCGGCCGCCGCGCGGAAGACGGAACCGAGACGCCGGCGCCGCGCGAATT
The DNA here is from genome assembly GCF_011378635.1 of Methylosinus sp. RM1. NCBI lineage: Bacteria > Pseudomonadati > Pseudomonadota > Alphaproteobacteria > Hyphomicrobiales > Methylocystaceae > Methylosinus > Methylosinus sp. RM1. The sequence continues at coordinate 4,773 of NZ_WOVC01000007.1, read as the reverse complement.
GGTGCGCCTCGCCTTTCCGCGCCGCGTCTACACGCAGAGCCATTTCGATTATGTGATCGAGGCGATCGAGAACGTATTCCGCGAGCGCGCCGCGATCCCGCCCTTCCGAATCGTGCGGCAGGCGCCCTTCCTGCGCCATTTCACCGCGCATTTCGCGCCGGGGTGAGCGGCTTTGCGGGCGGCCGGCGCGCGCCTATCTATTTCGAGAACCCGGCTTTCGCTAAAGGAGGGCCGCATGGAGAAGGGCAAGAACCGCTACGCCGACGCGCCCCGCCGCGCCGATTGGACGATCGAGCAGAATTGGCCCTCCTATAGCGCGGCCGAGCATGATCGCTGGAGCCGGCTCTACGCCCGTCAGGCCGCGCTTCTGCCGGGCCGCGCCTGCGACGAATATCTCGCCGCCATGGACGCGCTCGCGCTCGCGCCCGCTGGCGTTCCCGATTTCGATGTGCTGAGCGCGCGCCTTTCCGCGCTCACCGGCTGGCGGGTCGTTCCGGTCGCCGGCCTCGTTCCCGACGACGTCTTTTTCGAGCATCTCGCCAATCGACGCTTTCCAGCCGGCGCCTTCATTCGCCCGGAGGAGGAGCTCGATTATCTCGAAGAGCCGGACGTCTTTCACGACATCTTCGGCCATGTGCCGCTGCTGGCGAATCCCGTCTATGCGCGCTTTCTGCAGGCCTATGGCGAAGGCGGACGGCGGGCGCTGGCGCGCGGCCAGCTCGCCAATCTGGCGCGGCTCTATTGGTATACGGTGGAGTTCGGGCTGCTGGCGACGCCTGCAGGGCTGCGCATCTTCGGCGCCGGCATTCTCTCCTCGCCGGCGGAGACGGTTTTCTCGCTCGAGGATTCCTCGCCCAATCGCATCGGCTTCGATCTCGAGCGGGTGATGCGCACCAATTACATCATCGACGATTTTCAGCAGTGCTATTTCGTCGTCGATGGATTCGAGCGCCTGCTCGAGGCCTGCTATCGCGATTTCGGCCCCATCTACGACCGGCTGCGGTCAGAGGCCGATCTCGCGCCGCATGAGATCGCGCCCGGCGATGCGCTGATCACGCGCGGCGATTTCCATTATTTTCGCGGCGAGGCGCACGCCGCCTGACGGTCAGGCGCCCCTCGCCTCCTGCAGCGCGGCGATGCGGATCGGCGCCGGCGGATGCGAGTAATAGAATAGCGCATAGAGCCGGTCCGGCGTCAGCGTCGCGAGATTGTCGCGCGAGAGCTTGGTGAGCGCGCTCACCATCGGCTCCTTGCCATAAATGGATTTGGCGAAGCCGTCGGCCTCGAACTCCGCCCGGCGCGACAGGAAATTGGTGAGCGGCGACAAAAGATGCAGGATGGGCGCGGCCGCCGTCAGCGCGATGACGAGAATAATTCCCGGATCATTCGGCAGGCCGAAGGCGCCGCCGAGCCCGCGGGTAAAGGCGAGGTGCAGAGCCGCGAAGCCGATGAAGAGAAAGCCCGCCGCCTGGAAAATCCGCTGCCGCACATGGCCGAATTTATAATGGCCGAGCTCATGAGCGAGAATGGCCAGGATTTCATCGGCGCTGTGCTTGCGCAGCAGCGTGTCGAAGAACACGATGCGCTTCGCCTTGCCGAAGCCGGAAAAATAGGCGTTGCCATGGGTGGAGCGCGTCGAGGCGTCCATCACAAAGAGCCCGCCCGACTGAAATCCGCAGCGCGCCAGCAGTTCCTCCATGCGCGCCTTCAGCGCCGCATCCTCGAGCGGCGTGAACTGGTTGAACATTGGCGCGATGACGGAAGGGTAGATCACCGTCATGGCCAGCAGCAGCGCCATCGCAGCGACGAAGCCGACCAGCCACCAATAATCGGGCGAGAAACGCGCCGCGAAGAACAGCCCATAGAGCAAGGGAATGAAGAACAGCAGCCACAGCGCCGCGCCCTTCGCCTCGTCGAGGAGGAACATGGAAGGCGTCGTGCGATTGAAGCCGAAGCGCGCCTCGAGGCCGAAAGTCTCGACCAGCGACAGCGGCAGGCGCAGCAGATGATCGACGATCGCCACCGCGACGACGACGGCGACGCTGAGCGTCAGCCCCGGCGCGATGAATTGCGCGAGCAGCGCATAGAGCGGGCCGAGCAGAAGGGCGAGCCAGGCGACGGAGATCGCCGCGTCGATCAAAGTCTCGCCGACGGAGAGCCGCATCCGCGCGACCGTGTAATCGGCGGCGCGGCGATGCTCCTCCACGGTGACGGCGGCGGCGAATTCAGCGGGTGGCGTCTCGCGATCGGCGCTGGCGGCGCGGCTCTGGCGCGCTTTCAGATAGACGCCGAGGCCCGCCGAAGCGAGAAGGGCGAAATAGACGACCGCAGCGACGAAGCTCATGCACATCTCCCGACGCGCCGGCCGAGAGGTCCGCGCGCGCCGTCAATATAAGCGGCCGCGCGGCGGATTGCGACGTCGAACCGCCATCTCGATTCAGACGGAAGCGGGATCGGCCACGGCGGCGCTCACGGCGCTGCGCGCCACGAAAAGGCTCGCCGCGAGCAGCAGCGCCGCGACGAAATAGCCCGCCCCCGGAAAGCCGCCGGCGCCGATCGAGAGGGAGAGAATCTGCGTGAAGAACAACGGCCCGACCATGCCGGAGACGCCGCGCAGGCTCGACAGCGCGCCTTGCAGCCGCCCTTGCTCCGAGGCCGAGGCGAAGCGCGTGGCGAGGCCCTGAAAGGCCGGATTGGCCATGGCCCAGAGGGCGATGAGCGGCGGCGCCGCCATGAATATCCCTCCCGTGGGCGCGAAGGCGTAGGCCGCGAAGCCGAGCGCGCCCGCCGCCAGAGCGACGACTAGCGTCGCGCGCTCGCCGAAGCGCTTGACCGCCGGCCGCACCAGCCCGCCGGACACCACCGTCTGCGACACGCCGACGATGGCCAGCGCCCAGCCGGTCGTCTCGGCGTCCCAATGGTAGCGATATTCGGTGTAGAGCACGAAGAGGCTCGGCAGCGATTCATGCGCGAGATAGGAGAGGAAAATCGCGACGGCGAGCAGCGCCAGCGAGCGGTCGCGACGCAGGAAATCGAGCGAGCCCAGCACATTGGCGCTGCGCCAGAGGACGGCGCCGGCGCGCTTCTCCGGCGCGAGCGATTCCGGCAGGATGAAATAGCCATAGGCCGCATTGAGCAGGCTCAGCGCCGCCGCCGCCCAGAACGGATAGCGCAAATCGTGATTGCCGAGCACGCCGCCGAGCGCCGGGCCGAGGATGAAGCCGACGCCGAAAGCCGCGCCGATCATGCCGAATCGGCCGGCGCGCTTCTCCGGCTCGGTGATGTCGGCGATATAGGCCGTCGCCGTCGAGACGCTCGCCGCCGTCACGCCCGATATCAGCCGGCCGACGAAGAGGAAGGACAAGGATGGCGCGAGCGCCATGAACACGTAATCGAGTCCCATGCCGAGGTTGGACAAGAGCACCACCGGCCGACGGCCGAAACGATCGGACAGCGCGCCGAGCACGGGCTGAAACAGGAATTGCATGAAGGCCCAGGCGAAACCGAACACCCCCGTCGCCACGGCGGCGCTTTTGAGATCGCCGCCCTCGAACTCCACGATGAGCTTGGGAAGCACCGGAATCATCACGCCGAGCGCCAGCATGTCGAGCGCGACGGTGACGAGAATGAAGGCGAAGGCCGCCTTGCCGGGACGCTGAAACATCGATTACTCTTCTGTACGGCCGACGATCCGTCGCGGCCCGATTAATCGCGGGATAGCGCGAAACCGCCGTCCGGCGCAAGGAGTCTGGAACAACTCCAAACTCGACGGCCACAACCACCGGGCGTCCGGGAAAGGGCGCCGTCCGAACGAGAAAAGCCGCATAAAAGACATAATTCGCCGACTCTTCCCGGAACGCCGCGACGAGCCGGAGTTGACAGCGGCGTCGCGATCTTTCAATAGGCGCGGATTGAAAAGAAAGACCTTGCAGCGTCGACGGCCGGGCGACAAATCCTCGAGACCAGGAACAGGGTGCTTTTCGCGAATGCCTCGTCCCTCTCGCTCTCTCCCTCCCTCTCGCTTCCTCTCCCTGGCGACGAACGCCTCCGACCATGAACGGATCGGGCGATAGGATGCGCATCCTCGTCACCGGCGGGGCCGGCTTCATCGGCTCTGCGCTCTCGCGCCGCATCATCGAGACGACGCCGCATGAGCTGCTCGTCTTCGACAAGCTCACTTACGCCGGCAATCTCGATTCGCTCGCGCCGATCGCCGGCGATCCGCGCTATTCCTTCCGTCGCGCCGATATATGCGACCGCGCCGCCGTCGCCGCCGCCTTCGACGCCTTCCAGCCCGACGCAGTGATGCATCTGGCCGCCGAGAGCCATGTCGATCGCTCCATCGACGGGCCGGCCGCCTTCATCGAGACCAATGTCGTCGGCACTTTCACCCTGCTTTCCGCCGCGCTCGACTATTGGCGCCGCCTCGATGCGGCGAAGGCCGCGAATTTTCGCTTCCTGCATGTCTCGACCGATGAAGTGTTCGGCGCGCTCGGGGCCGAAGGACTGTTTCGCGAGGACACGCCTTATTCGCCCAACTCGCCCTATTCGGCCTCCAAGGCGGGCTCCGACCATCTCGCCCGCGCTTGGCGCGAGACCTATGGCCTGCCGACCATAATCACCAATTGCTCCAATAATTACGGCCCCTATCATTTCCCGGAAAAGCTCATTCCGCTCGTCATTCTCAATGCGCTGGAGGAGAAGCCCCTGCCCGTCTATGGGCGCGGCGAGAATGTGCGCGACTGGCTCTATGTCGAGGATCACGCCGAGGCG
>NZ_WOVC01000067.1:0-9469 GCF_011378635.1 Methylosinus sp. RM1 | reverse complement strand
GCGTGCCACCCGCCCGGGGCGGCCTCCTGTTTTTCCCCCCCTCCTCGTGAGTGGTGCTCGCGCCACTTCCGGGCCCCAGCGACCGCAGCCTCTCTCGGAGTCCGCGATCATTCGACGACTACCGCGTAGCGGCGGCGGAACGGCAAGCTGCCGATGGGGCCTCGTTGTCGACGATCAGCTCTCTCGAAAAGGCTCCGCCGGAGCATAGGCGGCGAGAAAAACCCCGACTCCGGTGGTGATCGCGCGGTTGCGCTCGGCCGCCGACAATGCCGACTCGTCGCCGAGCATCGCCCGCAACTGAAGGTCGCCACGGATCAGGCCGATGAAATGCTTGGCGACGTCGCGGGGCGCGGACCGGCGGATCGAGCCCGTCGCCATTGCGGTCTCGAACACCTCCGCCAATCGCGCGATCAGCCTGTCCGGCCCGTTCTCGTAAAAGAGCTTGCCGAGCTCGGGAAAGCGCCGGGCCTCGGCCGCGACGATCCGGTTCGTGGCCACCACCTCGGGCGACAGCAATAGATCGAGCACTGCGCCGGCGAGACGCTCCATTTTGCTTCTCAAATCCGCGGCGCCTGTCACCCCCGACACCAGGCCAGATGAAAACCGATCGCCGGTCGACCAGATCACAGCCGTGAACAGTTCATCCCGGCTGCCATAATGCGCGTAGAGCGTCGCCTTGCTGACGCCGGCTTCCTGAGCGATCGCCTCCATAGATGTTTCGGCGAAGCCCCGGCTGAGAAACAGCCGGTGAGCCGCCTCGACGATGCGCTCGACCGTTCGCGGCCCTCTCGTCCTTACTTTCGGCCTGCCGGGCTCCGCCATTGCGATCCTCATTCTCTATCCGTAACTGAACGACATCGTTCAATAGTTGACGGTTCGCATGGTTATTGATAGCCTTTTGCCGTGGAAATGCAAAACCAACCCGTTCATTTGAACGGGGCGCGATGTTTCGGAAGAGATGGCCGCGGCGACGCGCGCGCCCGTCCAATCCCACAAAGGACGTCGTCGCCGTCAGGGTAGGCAAGAGGGAATCATGACCAACATTGTCTGCGACAAGCTCGGCATTCGCTACCCGATCCTGCAAGGGCCGATGGCCTGGGCGTCGGACAGCAAGCTCGCCGCGAGCGTTTCCAACGCCGGCGGGCTGGGAATCATGGGGCTCGGCTTCTGCCCGCCGGCCGTCTTCGAGGCCGAGATCCGCGCGGCCCGAGCCCTGACGGAAGCGCCTTTCGGCCTCAACATCATCACCTGCCTGCCCGACGCAGACAAGCTGCTGGAAATCACCCTGCGCCAAGGGATCAGGGTCGTCGAGATCGAGACGTTCCCCGCCTATTTCGACTCGCTTCCGCGTTACGTCGAAGCGCTCAGGAGCCACGGCGCCGCGACGATCGGCAAGGCGTCCTCGGTGTCGGAGGCCAAAGTGTTCGAAGCGGCGGGGGTCGATTTCATCTCGGTCAAGGGGTACGACGGCGGCGGTCACATCTTCGGCCTCACCGGCACATTCTCGCTGATACCCCAGGTCGTGGACGCCGTTTCCATCCCCGTGATCAATTCGAGCGGCGTCGCCGATGGACGCGGCGTCGCTGCTTCGCTCATGCTCGGCGCAGCCGGCGTCGAGGTCGGAAGCCGCTTCCTGGTCGCCGAGGAATGCCCGATCCACGCCAACTACAAGAACGCCATCGTCGCCGCCGGGGAGGGCGACACCGTTCTGACCGGCGTCAGCGCCGGCGACGGGGTGCGTGGCGTCAAAAACCGGCTGACGGATGAAATGCTGCGCCTCGAACGGGACCTGCCGCCCGAAGAGGCCGCGGAGCGCATCCGCGAGATCGGTCGTGGCGTCTTGCGCGCGGCGGCCATCGACGGCGACGTCGAGAACGGCAGCCTCGTCGTCGGCCAGAACCTCGGGCTGCTCGACGCCATTTTGCCCGCGAGCGTCATCATGCAGGAATTGATCGCCGGCTATTCGAGGGTCGCGCCTCGAGCAATGTGAACTGGGCAAGTTCGATCTGCTCCGCAAACGAGCGTCCGGGGAGACGAGTCGGCGTTACCGCCGATCGTCGAGCGACGAGGCGTCGCCTCCATGGCCCGGACCGATGTCGTAGCGAGCGTCCGATCACGCGTCATCGAGCGGAGAAAATCCATGACGACCTATGAAATGCGCATCTACACGCTGAAATCCGTCGAGGCCGCCACGGCCTATCGCAAGATCTGGATCAAGCATATCGAGAGCCTGAAAGCATTCGGGATCGTCACGCATGGCGTGTTTGCCGTTGCGAGCGACCCGGCGAAAGTCGTCGCGCTCGTCGGCTATCCCGAAGGCGTCGATCCCGAGGCTGCCTCGGATCGCTATATGGCCAGCGATCTGTTCAAGGCGGACATGGCGGGTTTCGACATCGCTTGGCTCTCCAGCGTGGAGACGATATTGCTCACCCCCGAGACATTCTCTCCTCTCCGGTGACGAAACTCTCGAAATCGCTCCCGACGCCTTCCAGCTTCTGAAAGACCGCTTTGAGCCGGTCGCGCCGGACGAGGGTCGCGTGGAGACGTGGGCCGTTAGAAATGCGCGACGAACCAGCGCCAACAACGGACCTTGTGTGCGAAAATTCGGCGGCCTGATTAGGGTCTGTTGGGATTCAGGATTCCCATTTTTAGCTTGTCATGACTCAAGACTCGGATGGACCGATTTGTATTGACGAACGCCCAATGGACGAAGATGGAGCCGCTTTGCCTCGGCAAGGCCAGCGATCCCGGCCGCAGCTGCAGGACAACAGACTTTTCGTGGAGGCGGTGTTGTGGATCGTTCGCACAGGAGGCCCCTGGCGCGATCTGCCGGCGCTTTTCGGCAATTGGAGCACCGCATACACGCGCTTTCGCGACTGGGTGAAGGCGGATGGGCGACGGCGAGCTCGAAGGGCCGCGGATCGATCTCGGCGAGGACATCGCCGGCTTTGACCATCTCTCCTTCCGTGTATCTCACATGCACGAGCGATCCGGAGACTTGCGCCTTGACCACCGAGGTCGCCAGGGCTGTGATTGTCCCGAGGCCGGTGAAGACGACCGGGAAATCGCCGCGGACGATCTCCGCCGCGGCGACGGCGGTCGCCGGTCCGCGGCCCGCGCCGGGAAGGGAGCCGGTTCCGCGGCGCGATAGCGCCCGGCGCCGAGCGCGAGCGCGCAAAATAGCGCCGCGGCCGCTCATTTGGCGAGATGGCGACGCGGCAAAAGCCGCATCGCCGCTCCGGTGAAGGGAGGGGCGGGCTCGGTGATATCGGAACTCATCGGATCGAACTCCGCGCGGATGCCACATGCTACTAATCTATCGGGACTCGACTCGGCGGCCTGCGCGTCAGCTGGTGGCGCGATCGATCTCGATGAGATGGCCGGCCTTGTCGCGCTTCGCCGCCAAATAGCGCAGATTATGCGGGTTTTTCCTGCCGAGAAGGCGCTCTGCGTCGACGGCGTCGAGTCCCGCCTCCGCGAGCGCCGCGATCTTCTCGGGATTGTTGGTCAGCAGGCGCACGCGGCGGACACCCAGCGCCTTCAGCATTTCTGCGGCGAAGGCGAAACGACGCTGGTCGAAACCGAAACCGAGCGTCTCATCGGCTTCGTAAGTGTCGAGCCCATGCGCCTGGAGGTCATAGGCGCGGATCTTGTTGGCGAGCCCGTTGCCGCGGCCTTCCTGATCCAGATAGAGCAGCACGCCGCCGCCGTTCTCGGCCATGTGACGCGCGGCATAGCGCAACTGATCCCCGCAATCGCATTTGAGGCTGCCGAAAAGATCGCCCGTGAGGCAGGCCGAATGCAGACGCACGAGGACCGGCGTCGAGACGTCGGGCGCGCCGATGACGATCGCGACTTGGTCGCGCAGACCCTCGCCGCCGCGGAACACGACGAATTCGCTGCCCGTCGCGCCTTCGAGCGGCACGCGCGCGCGAGACACAATGCGCAAGGAGGCGAGGCGCGCGAGGGCGAAGGATTTCACATCGGCGAGAGCGACGTCGAGCATGCGCGGAAAAATCGCGTTCGCGCCGTCGCCGCGCGCGATGATGGCGGCCGGCAGAAGCTGCGCGAGCCGCATCAGCTCGAGCGCGCCCTCGTCGAGCGGGGCGAGCGGAGCGACGGGCGCGTCGAGCCGCGCCGCCGGATGGGAAACGAGCGCCTGCGCGCGCGCGACGTCGACGACCGGCAGAGCGATGGCCCCGGAAGCGCTCCGAGCGGCCCCGAGACTTCGCAGCCGCGGCGCCGAAAGCGCCAGCCGCGTTCCTCCGCGAGATAGAAGATCGAAACGCGCGGCGAAAGCGCTGTCGAGCGCCTCGCAAGGCAGCGCGACGATCAACTCCGCCTCATCGTGGAGAATGACCGGCCGGCCGCTGCGGATTTCCGCAATCGCACGCTCGACGTCGATCTGGCCGGAGGCCGCAAATTCCGGTCGCGATGATGAAACTGACACGAGGCCTCCGGCGCTGTTTTACGTAAGCTCGACCGATATAGTTTTTACACTCTATATACAAGAACGATTGATGCGGAACTTTTGCGCACTCTGGCGGTAGGCGACCCAACGTGGCGAGCGGCGCGATCCCATGAGAAAAATCAAATGAAATGGCTAGAAAACACGGACTATCCGGTCTCTTCGCGGCGCCGTCGCCGACCGATTCCTTCCAATGTGGAGAACTCGGACACTTTGCTATTTATCATAGCTGATAAGTATGGATATAATGGCAGCCATCGCAGCAAGACGGGAGCGTCCGATGGCTGGCGAGAAGCATCGCTTTTCGATCGAAACCTTTCTCGAAGCGTCTATTTCGCGCGGCGCCTGCGCGGCCGTCCTGGTTCTGGCGGCGACTGCCGGCGCCTCGGCGGAGCCGAGCGTCTATCCGACCGGCACGACCATCTATGATCCGGCGCGCACCTATAATTCCTATGTCCTCTTCGCCGGGGGCGACGATGTGACGAGGCTCGTCGACCTTACTGGCAAGGTCGTGCGCGAGTGGAACTATACAGGCCTGCCTGCCGCCTTCATCGATCCGGCGCTCGTCGGCGGCGCGCGCGGGCGCATCTTCGTCACTCTGGAGAGCGAGGAGGGCAAGGGGACCGATCTCACCCCGGGCCGCGCGCAGACCCGCGTTCGCAAGACCGTCGGCGAGGTCGATTGGGACGGCAAGCCGGTGTGGAGCTTCGGACCCGCGGCGCCGGGCGGCGTCGCCCGCCAGCATCACGACATTGCGCGCCTGCCCAATGGCAATACGCTGCTGCTCGCCAATATCTCCTATCCGCTGCCGGGCTTCGCTGCGCCGCAAGTTCTGGATGACGTCGCTTATGAAGTCAATCCGGATGGCGACATCGTCTGGACCTGGGCGGCCTCGGATCATCTCGACGAGATCGGCTTCACTGCGGACGAATTGAATCTCATCAAGGGCTCGAAAAATCCAGACTATCTTCATGTCAATAATCTGAAGCCCGTCGGCCCCAATCACTGGTTCGATGAAGGCGATCAGCGCTTCGCGCCGGACAATCTCATCTTCGACTCGCGCAACGGCAATTTCATCGCCATCATCGACCGCAAGACGCGCAAGATCGTCTGGACGCTCGGGCCGCATTTCCCGCCCGTGTCGGAGGATGGAACGACGACCTCGCGCAAGGTTCCGCGCCCCGTCGATCAAATCTCCGGCCAGCATGACGCGCAGATCATCCCCGTGGGCCTGCCCGGCGCCGGCAATCTTCTCGTCTTCGACAATCAAGGCGAGGCCGGCTATCCACGCGCCTCCGTCACTTTCACGGGCGGTTCGCGCGTGCTGGAGATCGACCCCGTCTCCAAGCAGATCGTCTGGCAATATACGGGCGCGAGCTCCGGCAATCCCGGCTGGACCTTCCGCAGCACGCATATCAGCAATGCGCGGCGCCTGCCCAATGGCAATACGTTCATCGACGAAGGACAGATCGGGCGCTTCTTCCAGGTGACGCCGGAAGGCGAGATCGTCTGGGAATATCTCAATCCCTACCCGCGCCGCGGCAAGGACGCGCAGACGGGCCGGCCGACGCGCAATTACAGCGTCTATCGCGCGCAGCCCGTTCCTTACGACTGGGCTCCAGAAGGGACGCCGCATTCCGAGACGGCCATCGCGCCGCCGGAGAACGCCGGCTTTCGCGTGACGTCCAAATGAGACCCCGCGTCATCTGGGAGACTCCCGTAACGTCACTGCAAAGTGAGAGCCGCATCGCCCGCATCATCGTCGAAGGGCAAGTGCAGAATGTCGGCTATCGCGTCTTTGTGGCTCGCGAGGCTGGGCGGCTGCATCTGACCGGCTGGGTTCGCAATCGCAGCGACGGTTCGGTGGAGACGGTGATCGCCGGTCCCGTGAGAAGCGTCGACGAATTTCTCGCCCTCGCGGCGAGAGGACCGGCGACCGCGCGCATCGACTCCTATCGCGTCGACGAGGCCGACGCTCACGCGCTCGCGGAGGGCGGCGGCGAGAGCGGCTTCGTCGCCGCGCCGGCGGCGTGACGCCGCTTCAGGCCGCCGATCCCCGAACAGAAGACGCTGCATTTCTTCCCGCATCGACGCGTCACGACGCGCCGATGAAAATCTGCGCCCACCCGAAGAAGAGAGAGGTTCTCATGTCGATACGCGGTTTCAAGACGCTCGCCGGATTAGGACTGACGGCGTCGGTTTTCGCGGGAGCGGCGCAGGCCGCCTCGCTGCAGGAGGCGGCGACGCTCGCTTCCGCCGCCAGCGTCAAGACGCTGGAGTTCGCCGGCGCCGGCCATTGGTATCAATTCGGCCAGGCTCCGGTTCCCGGCGGCGATTGGCCGAAGTTCGATGTCTCGGCCTATAGCGCGGCGATCGACTTCGACAAGGCGGCCGAGCGCGTGCTCATCACCCGCTCGCAGACGCCCGATGGCCGTCCGCGGCCTGCGCCCGTCGAGCAGAAGCTCGAATGGCTCATCGCCGGCGACAAGGCGTGGAATGTCGCGCCGCCGCAGGGCGCTGCTCCCGGCGCGACGCCGGTCGCGACGCCGGCGCCCGCCGCCGTCGACGAGCGCGTCGCGGAAATTTGGACGACGCCGCAGGGCTTCCTAAAGGCGGCGCTCGCCAACAACGCCAAATCGGAGACGGTCGGCGCCGGCGTCGAGGTCTCCTTCGCCATCGGCGCTCGCCGCTTCACCGGCCTGATCGGCGCCGATAATCATGTCGCGCAGATCAAGACCTGGATCGACACGCCGGTGCTTGGAGACACTCTGATCGAGACGCATTTCTCGGGCTACAAGGATTTCGGCGGGCTGAGTTTTCCGGCCGAGATTCATCGCAGCGAAGGCGGCCATGAAATTCTGCATGTCTCCGTCGCCTCGGCGAAGGCCAATGGTGCGGTCGACATAGCGGTTCCGGCCAATGTCGCCAGCGCTCCGGCGCCCGTCGTCACGGTCGCCTCGGAGAAGCTCGCCGATGGCGTCTTCTATCTCACCGGCGGCACGCATCACAGCCTCGCCGTGGAAGAGAAGGACCATGTCGTGCTGATCGAGGCGCCGCTGAGCGAGCAGCGCTCGATCGCGCTGATCCAGAAGATCGGCGAGGTCATTCCCGGCAAGCCGGTGAAATATGTGGTCAACAGCCATGTGCATTTCGACCACTCGGGCGGTCTGCGCACTTTCGTCGACGCCGGCGCGACCATTGTGACGCAGGACATCAGCAAAGCCTATTACGAGAAGGCCTGGGCCGCGCCGCATACGCTGCGTCCCGATCGTCTCGCGGCCTCGAAGAAGGCTGCGAAGTTCGAAACCTATGAGCATAAGCACGCGCTCGGCGATCTGCATGCGATCGAGATTCATCACATCGCCGGCAGCGGCCATTCGGATGATCTCGCGCTCGTCTATCTGCCGAAGGAGAAGCTCGTGATCGAGGCCGACGCCTATACGCCGGCCGCGGTCGGCGCGCCGCCGCCGGCGACGCCCAATCCTTTCTCGGTCAATCTCTACGACAATATTCAGAAGCTCGGTCTCGATGTCGAGCGTATCGCCGGCCTGCACGGCCGCGTCGCGAGCGTCGACGAGCTGCGCGCGGCGATCGGTCTGAAGAAGGCGGCCTCGAACTGAGGAGAGGCAGGTCGCGCGAATCTAGCAACATGCACTGAAGCTGACGACGTTTGCGTCGTCAGCTTCATTCGAAGCTTCGCGCAAACTGGCCTCAGCGCGCCGAAGATTGAGATGCGGTCGGTCATGACACCTCTCGGACGCACTCGATCATGTCGCGGGCGACAGGCCAGCGGTAATCAAGGGGAGTAGCCACCGCCTTTCGCCAATCCCGGCGCCGCTTTTCGTTGACGAGATAGGCGCGGTTTTCCTTCAGGTCCCGCTCGCGAAGTGTCAGCTCTTTGGCGACTGCTTCGAGCGATCCCCGATCGCGGAGCCAGCCCATCACCACCTCTATGAAGTGGACGAGATTCGTGTCGATGCCGGTCGCCGTTCGGAGGCCCGATCCGCTAGAGAGCGTTTGGGACATCGAGTTCATCCCCATGCTGATAGCGGCGCCCGGCCTGCGCCCGATCGGCGTGCTCGAGGAGCTGCGCCGGCGGCATCCGGAACTCGGAGCCGGCGTGCGCCGCACGCTGGAGCGGCGCATTCGGAATTGGCGCGCCATCCCTGGTCCCGAGCAGGAGGTGATTTTCCGGCAGGAGCATCCGCCGGAGCGCATGGGACAGTCGCTCGTCCAGTCGGGCTCCCGCGGCGGCGATGACCTCGCCGCGACGCAAATCGTTTCCGGCGGCGCGCATGCCTTCGCCCGGCGCGATCGCTCCCCAAATCTCGAAAGCGCCGGACTGGTCCGACGCTTTTGGCAACAGAAGAACCGCATCGGCAAAATCGGGCAGTGTTTCCCCGATCCTGACGCGCCGAGGAACAGCGCCCGACAGAGCCGGCTCATAGGGCGAGGCGCCGAGCGTGTCATCCGCCTTGATCGCCCATCCGTCATCGCGAGCGCCTGGTGGAAAGGCGGTATCGCCGCCGGCGCTTCGAGGTTTGCCGCCGCGACGCGATGAAGCGCGGCCGCAGTCTCGACGCGTCGCGGCGTCACTGCGCGCATCGTGGTGGCGAGCAGCGAAACGGCCTGCTCCAGTGAGTGTCGACCCGGCAGTGCATGGTCCATGGAACCCCATTCGATGAGGCTACACGCCGCTCTTGCTGACATGCAGCATCTCGGCGACGTCCTCGGCGGTCAGGGCGCGACGTTCGTCTGGCGGCACGGCCTATATCCATATTGATTGCATCTCGTATTGTTTCTCATATTTCTGATGCAGCGACACCTGGTTTCAATCCCTTCATGTTTACATTGATGTCTTTCCATCGCATTTGAAGCCGCGCTTTCGAGGCTAGTGGCCCGAGTCATTGGAACTGCGGGTATAGGGATTTCAGCTTGAGGCGAGCGTCTCTGGTGGTGAATTGCCAGTCGGCCTCGACGTGATGTTTGTTGCGGTTTTGC
>NZ_WOVC01000094.1:0-2139 GCF_011378635.1 Methylosinus sp. RM1 | reverse complement strand
CACAACTCCAGCGTCGTCTCGATCGAAGCTCCCGCCATCCCATGACCCCCGAACCGAATCATGGTGGCTCAGTGAGTCAGAAACCGTTAAAATACGCAACTGTAATGCTAGACAATACACAACTCTGCATAAGGCCGCGCGCTCGATCAGGCCGTCGCCTTCCAGGCCGCGAAGCGCCTACCCGTTCGGGTCGCGCACGCCGTCGTAGTTCAACAGCACAGCTCCCTGCCCCTCGGCGCCGAGCTTGTCGGAAGGATTGCGCAATGGACAATCCTCCAAGGACAGGCACCCACATCCGATGCAGCCATCCAAATTATCGCGCAGCAGGATCAGGCCGTCGATCCTCGCCTGCAACGCGATCCGCCAATTTGCGATCATCTCGCGAACGTCGCCGGCCGTTGGCTGTTTGCCGGCAGGAACCGGCTTCAGAAGGCCGATGATTTCGGCGAGCGGGACGCCGAGGCGCTGGGCGACTCTGATGATGGCGATTCTCCGCAGAATGTCGCGCGAAAAACGTCGCTGGTTGCCGCGGCTGCGGATCGACGCGATCAGGCCCTTGGCCTCGTAGAAATGAAGAGTCGAGACGGCGACGCCGCTTCGTTGCGCCACCTCGCCCACCGACAGCAGCGGAGCAGGCTTCGAATTCATGTCGAAAACCCTCTTGACCTCAACCTCACTCGAGGTCTTATACAGCGTGTCGGCTTGTCTGTGCAAGCTCTTCGGCTTGCGCGGCCGAAGTTGTCTCTCAGAGCCGACGCTCATGGCTGTTCAGACGGGCGCGTCTCTGGCTTATCCCGGACGGATCAAATGGAAGCCGATAATAAGATTCTTGCCTTGGTCAGCGGCGCCAATCGCGGCATTGGACTGGCCATTGCGGCCGGCCTCGCGCGTCGAGGCGCGAATGTTCTGCTCGGTTGTCGTGATTTCGGGCGTGGCGAAGCTGCTTGCGCCGCTTTGCAGAAAGAACGACTGGATGTGCGGCCGGTGCAGCTGGACGCCACGGACGACGTCAGCGTTTCCGCACTTGCGAGGCTGATCGCGCAAGAATACGGCCGCCTGGATGTTCTAATCAACAATGCCGGCATCGGCCTCGACCATGACGCGTCACTGTCGATGGCCGAACGGGCCCGACGGACGTTGGACGTCAATGTCGTCGGGGTCATCCGCTTGACAGAGGCGATGACGCCGCTCCTGTCGAACTCGAAGCGCGCGCGAATCGTGAATGTTTCGTCGGAGCTGAGCTCGTTTGGGCAACGCTCGAAGCCGGATTGGATCTACGCCGATTTCGCGATGCCGACGTATCAGTCATCCAAGGCGGCGCTGAATTCGCTGACGCTCAGCTATGCTCACCTGTTGAAGGACAAGGGAATCAAGGTCAATGCGATCTGCCCCGGCTATACGGCGACGGAAGCGACGAATTTCATGAGTTCGCGGACTCCAGACCAAGCGGCGGTGATCGCGATCAAATGCGCTCTTCTCGAGGACGATGGGCCCACCGGCGCATTCGTCAACGAGGCCGGCGAATTGTCTTGGTGATTTTGATCGAACAACGATCCACCGATCTGTAACGGCTCCGGGGGATCCCTCACGTTGGCCGGCGCGGACGATCGGCCCAGCCGCTCGTCCGCGCCGTTATGTGCAGGATTGCCGTATCCGCCGCCTCGTTCAAAAATTCGACGACGACCTGCTTGCGGTCCCAGCGCGAAAAGCGTTCATCGAACATCCAGCTAAGGACGCTCAGCGAGGCCTGCGCATGTTCTGTACGGGCTGCCTCACCAAGAATGCTCGCTCGATATGCCCCGCGTCACGGGAGCTCGAGGTTCGACAACTCTGTTCGGTCTGACCCGAAAGCCGTCTCGTCATTTCGGGTGAAGTCTCGAGAACCTCGCGATGCACGAAACCCAGCTCGAAGCCCAGGCTCAGCAGCATTTCGGCGGCGGAGCCGACATCGAGATCAGCTTCGGCGATTCCAGCGCTGACGTAGCGAGCGAACCGCGTCTCGAGGCCGCTCCTGATTTCTTCCCGGATCCAGATGCGGTCGAGGGCGGCGGGAAATGGCGGGGGACACCACCCACCATCGCGGTGCGGGCGCACTACAAAGCAAAACCCGAGGGGGGGGGGGGGCGCGGCGGGCCCCGG
>NZ_WOVC01000066.1:0-9615 GCF_011378635.1 Methylosinus sp. RM1 | reverse complement strand
GAAGGCGATTGGCCCTATGTCTGGATCGACGCGACTTACGTCAAAGTCCGCCAGAACGGCCGCATCGTCTCGGTCGCCGTGATCGTCGCTATCGGCGTCAACAACGACGGAAGACGCGAAGTGCTCGGCATGGACATCGGCCCTTCGGAAGCCGAAACCTTCTGGACCGACTTTCTGCGCAAGCTCCGGCGGCGTGGCCTGCGCGGCGTCAAGCTCGTCGTTTCCGACGCCCACGAGGGCATAAAGGCGGCTGTCGCCAAGGTGATGCACGCCGGCTGGCAGCGTTGCCGCGTGCACTTCATGCGCAACGCGCTCGCTCATGCCGGCAAGAACGGTCGCCGGGTCGTTTCCGCCTTCATCGCCACGGCTTTCGCACAGGACGACGCCGACGCCGCCAAAGCGCAGTGGCGCAAGGTCGCCGATCAGCTCCGGCCCACCTTGCCAAAGCTCGCCCTTCTCATGGACGAGGCAGAACAGGACGTGCTCGCCTATATGACCTTTCCCAAGGACCATTGGCAGAAGATCTATTCGACCAATGGTCTCGAGCGGGTGAATGGCGAGATCAAGCGCCGCACCGAGGTCGTCGGCATCTTTCCCAACGAGGACGCCATCACCCGTCTCGTCGGCGCGATCCTGCTCGAGACAAACGATGAATGGGCCGTGCAGCGCGGTCGCTACATGACGCTGGCCACGATCGCGCCTTTGAGCGATGATCCCATCGTCAAGCTATCCGCCGTGACCGCCTGAACATTCCGGCCAAAGCCGGAAATCCCGGTGTCCGCCTCGATCCAGCTACACTATGCTCTGGGGCACGATCAGCCATTTTGAACGCGACGTGATCCTGTGGGGCGTCCGATGGTATGTGGCGTATCCGATGAGCTATCGTCAACTCGAGGAAATGATGGAAGAGCGAGGCGTCGACGTCGACCATTCCACGCTCAACCGCTGGGTCGTCAAGTATGCGCCTTTGCTGGAGAAAGAGTCTCGTGCTCGCAAGCGCGCGATCGGATCCAGCTGGCGTCTCGATGAGACCTATGTGAAAGTCAATGGCCGCTGGAAATATCTGTATCGGGCGGTCGACAAGGCAGGCGCGACGGTGGATTTCCTGCTGACCGCAAAGCGGGATTGCAAAGCGGCGCTGCGCTTTTTGCGCAAGGCGATCGGTCAGCACGGCGCGCCGGAAAAGATCACGATCGACAAGAGCGGCGCCAACACGGCGGCGATCGAAAGCTACAACGCGGAGCATGAGGCGAACATCGAAATCCGCCGTATCAAATATCTCAATAATATTGTCGAACAGGACCATCGAGCAGTGAAACGAGTGACGCGGCCGATGCTGGGTTTCAAATCATTTCGATCGGCTACCGCGACACTCTCGGGGATCGAGCTCATGCATATGATCCGAAAGGGCCAGTTGCAGACCAGGGGCAAATTGCGTCCAGCGCAGCAGTTCTATGCCCTAGCGGCGTGAGCCGCGGGGACTGTCAGGAATCTTGTGTGCGGGGCCATAGTAGAACCGCAGGAGGCGGGCTATGGCGATCAAGAAAGACACACTGGACCAATTGCTGTCGGGACGCGATCCGAAGGAGGTTTTTTCCAAAGATGGCCTGTTCGATGAGCTGAAGAAGGCGTTGGCGGAACGGGTTCTGAACGCGGAGATGGACGACCATCTCGGGAACGAAGCGGCGGCGGGCAAGGCGAACCACCGCAACGGCTATTCGAAGAAGACCGTGCTGACCGAGACCTCGAAGATCGACATCAGGGTTCCGCGGGACCGGGAGGGGAGCTTCGATCCCAAGCTGATCGCGCGCTATCAGCGCCGCTTTCCCGGCTTCGACGAGAAAATCGTGTCGATGTATGCGCGCGGCATGACGGTGCGCGAGATCCAGGGCCATTTGCTCGAGCTCTACGGCCTGGAGGTCTCGCCCGATCTGATCTCGACGGTCACCGACGCCGTGCTGGAGACCGTCGCCGAATGGCAGAACCGGCCGCTCGAGGCGATGTATCCCTTGGTTTTCTTCGACGCGCTGCGCGTCAAAATCCGCGATGAGGGCCTGGTTCGCAACAAGGCGGTCTATGTGGCGCTCGGCGTCACGCCGGACGGAACGAAGGACATTCTGGGGCTTTGGATCGAAACCTCGGAGGGCGCCAAATTCTGGCTTCGGGTGATGAATGAGCTGAAGAACCGTGGCGTCGGCGACATTCTGATCGCCGTTGTCGACGGCCTGAAGGGCTTTCCGGAGGCGATCAATGCGGTGTTTCCGCAGACGACCGTTCAGACCTGCATCGTGCATCTCATTCGAAATTCGATGGAATTCGCCTCATACAAGGACCGCAAGGCGATCGCCGCCGCCCTGAAGACGATCTATCGCGCCCCGACCGCCGAGGCGGCGAAAGAGGCGTTGGAGGCCTTCGACGGCGGCCATTGGGGCAAGAAATATCCGTCGATTGCGCAGGGCTGGCGGCGCAATTGGGAGCAGGTTATCCCGTTTTTCGCCTTTCCGATCGCGGTGCGGCGGATCATCTACACGACGAACGCCATAGAATCCTTGAACGCGAAGCTGCGGCGCGCTGTGCGGACGAGAGGGCATTTTCCGACTGACGATGCGGCGATGAAGAGAGCTGGCCCCGCTTATTTGGACAGCGCCCCGCGGAAATAAGGTGGATCACTGCCGGGGTTTGCGGAACGCGGGGCTTTCGCGATTTTGTCGCGGCGTCGGGAGGGCGTAGCCCGACCAGAGGCGCGGCAAAATCGCGGCGACGATCATGCAGCCATCACAGCCTCGCTACAACCGAAATAAGCCTCGTCCGGCGTGCGGGAGTCGAGGCTCGAATGCGGGCGCCGCTCATTGTAAAAGGCCAGATATTTGGCGATCGACGCGCGCGCCTCGGACACGCTGTCATAGGCGCGCAGATACACCTCCTCATATTTGACGCTGCGCCACAGCCTCTCGACGAACACATTGTCACGCCAGGCGCCCTTGCCGTCCATGCTGATGGCGATTTTCGCATCGAGCAGCACGCTCGTGAAGTCATGGCCGGTGAACTGGCTACCCTGGTCCGTGTTGAAGATTTCGGGTCTGCCATGTTTTGCCAGCGCCTCTTTCAACGCTTCGACGCAAAACTCCGCCTCCATCGTGATCGATACGCGATGCGCCAGCACGCGCCGGCTCGCCACGTCGACGACCGCTGCGAGATAGACGAAGCCGCGCCGCATCGGGATATAGGAAATGTCCGTCGCCCAGACATGATTGGGCCGCTCGATCTTCATGCCGCGCAGGAGATAAGGGTAGATCTTGTGCCCTGGCGCCGGCTTGCTCGTGTTCGGACGCCGATAGATCGCGGCAATGCCCATCCGCTTCATCAGCGTCGCCACATGGCGGCGACCGACGACGACGCCCTCGCGCCGCAAAAGATCGCGCAGCATCCGCGCCCCTGCAAAGGGATGGTCGAGATGCAATTCGTCGATCCGCCGCATGAGCTTCAAATCCTCGACCGAGACGGGCCGCGGCTTGTAGTAGACCGAGCTGCGGGCGACGCCGAGCGCTCGCGCCTGACGGGCGATGGGGAGCTCGTGGCTGCGGTCGATCATCGTTTTACGCTCAGCAATCCCGCTTTGGTGAGCGCGCCGGACAAAAAATCATTGGTCAGCGTCAGCTCGCCGATCTTGGCGTGAAGCGCCTTCAAATCGACCGCCGCTTCCTTCGCTTCCGGCTTTTCGTGACCGAAAACGCCCGCCGCGCCTTCGAGAAGCTGGCCCTTCCAGGTCGTGATCTGGTTCGGATGTCACGACGCCGTCGTTCCAATCCACGCCTCTGCGCGAGAGGCGACTCGCCAACGGGCAGACCCTTTGCCTGCCATGCTCGTTCCAATCCACGCCTCTGCGCGAGAGGCGACCTGATACGGGTTCCGGCTGATTGACTCGGCGACGGGGATTCCCGGGGCGAATCGAAGTAGCTAAGCTGTATCGCCATGAATCGCTGGAGGCGGGTCATGGCGACGATAGCTGCGCATTTGAGCGTCGATGCGTTGCGTGAACGGTATGTTTCGAGTTCGAACGCGCGCGAGGCGCGGCATTTCCATGCGATCTGGCTGCTCGCCAAGGGCCACACGCTCGGCGAAGTCGCCGAGATGACGTCCTTTGCCCAGCGCTGGATCGAGCAACTCGCGGCGCGCTACAACGCAGAAGGACCGGAGTCTCTCGGCGACTTGCGCCGGCGCAACGGCTCGACGGCGACGGTGTTGAAGCCCGATCTGCTCGCCGAGCTGCGCGTTCGGCTGAAGGAGCCCCCCGACGACGGAGGCTTGTGGACGAGCGCGAAAGTCGCGGCTTTTCTCGCGCGCGAATTGGGGCTGGAGAAAGTTGCGGTTCAGCGCGGCTGGGAAGCGCTGAAAGCCTGCGGCATGTCGATCCAGGCTCCACGCCCCAAAAATCCGAAGGCGGCTTCGCCCGAGGAGGCGGCGGCGTTCAAAAAAACCTCGAAGACGCCGTCGCGGAGGAAGCCGCGAAGCATCCAGAGCGATCGGTCGAGGTTTTCGCCAGCGACGAGCACAGGCTCGGCCTGAAACCGGTCACGCGGCGCGTCTGGGCGCCCGTCGGCGAGCGGCCGATCGCGCATGGCCATCATCGCTTCGACTGGCTCTATGTGACCGCCTTCGTCTCGCCGGCGAGCGGCGAGACCTTCTGGTATATGCACGACGGCGTCTCGAAGCCGTTTTTCGCGGCGCTGCTCGAGACCTTCGCGCGCGAAGCCAAGGCCGGCGTCGATCGCACGATCGTGCTCGTCATCGACAACGCCGGCTGGCACGGCGAGGCTGGTCTGAGCGTGCCGGATGGCGTGCGACTGGTTTTTCTGCCGCCCTATACGCCGGAGCTGCAACCCGCCGAGACCTTATGGGCTCTCGTCGACGAGCCGATCGTCAACAAGCACATCGGAACGATAGAGGAACTCGACGCGATCATCGGCGAAAGATGCGCCGCGCTCGCGAGCGAGCGCGACATCATCAAAAGCCGCGCCGGCTTCCATTGGTGGCCAAAAATCGCCAAGCCGAAGTAATCAGCCGGAAACCGTATGAGATATCGGTAAACGCGGGTTGCGCCTTCGTGTTCCAATCCACGCCTCTGCGCGAGAGGCGACCGGCGAGCTTCGTCAGTTCGGCGAGCTTGCCGCGGTTCCAATCCACGCCTCTGCGCGAGAGGCGACCCGGCGATCGGCCGCGTCGCATCCGCAAAATATTCGTTCCAATCCACGCCTCTGCGCGAGAGGCGACGGCGATATCCCCGGATCGCGCTCCACCATGATCGTGTTCCAATCCACGCCTCTGCGCGAGAGGCGACCGCGGATCCGCAGAACGTCGCCTCAGTCCCGCTGGTTCCAATCCACGCCTCTGCGCGAGAGGCGACTCCGCTCGCCGATCACATGGCCGGCGCCGACGAGGTTCCAATCCACGCCTCTGCGCGAGAGGCGACGAGACGTCGAGCGCTCGCGCCTCGCCTCGATCACGTTCCAATCCACGCCTCTGCGCGAGAGGCGACGCGATCGATATCCAGATCGCAGCGCTCGAAAGGGTTCCAATCCACGCCTCTGCGCGAGAGGCGACCCGCGCGTCGTTGACGGGCTGGATCGGCGAAGTCGGGTTCCAATCCACGCCTCTGCGCGAGAGGCGACGCTTGGCGCCGCGCTCGATCTTGCGGGCATAGGGTTCCAATCCACGCCTCTGCGCGAGAGGCGACCGTCCACCGTCGAAATATTGATGACGGAGAAGTCGTTCCAATCCACGCCTCTGCGCGAGAGGCGACCGGCAGATGGATGATGGGTTTGTGCGCCCGATTGTTCCAATCCACGCCTCTGCGCGAGAGGCGACACTCGACGAAGCACGGGTCCAACGCGTTCATGTTGTTCCAATCCACGCCTCTGCGCGAGAGGCGACTCGAGGCTGGCGAAGAACTCGACTGGGCGCGGCTGTTCCAATCCACGCCTCTGCGCGAGAGGCGACGATTTCTCTTAAAGCTGCGGCGGCCTCATCTAAGTTCCAATCCACGCCTCTGCGCGAGAGGCGACCTGTCTCCCACCCAGGAAGGACCCTTATGGCTGAGTTCCAATCCACGCCTCTGCGCGAGAGGCGACCGCAGGCGCGGCTCATCCTTGCGTCGCAAGATCGGTTCCAATCCACGCCTCTGCGCGAGAGGCGACATGCGTCGCGAATGGCCTCCCACGCCGTGCATTGTTCCAATCCACGCCTCTGCGCGAGAGGCGACCCAATCGCCGAACACGTCCGTCATCGAGCAGACGTTCCAATCCACGCCTCTGCGCGAGAGGCGACAGAGCGTGACGGATCGCCCGACGAACGCGCACGAGTTCCAATCCACGCCTCTGCGCGAGAGGCGACCAGGCAGGCCGGCGAGAGACGCAGATACGTTCTTGTTCCAATCCACGCCTCTGCGCGAGAGGCGACCCTCGGGATTTTTGGCGATCGTCGACAAAACTTTGTTCCAATCCACGCCTCTGCGCGAGAGGCGACGTTGCTCATTTCACTTTACCGGGTTCGGATTGTAGTTCCAATCCACGCCTCTGCGCGAGAGGCGACCCCAACAATTGACCGTGTCGGCGCCCTCGCATACGTTCCAATCCACGCCTCTGCGCGAGAGGCGACCGAGCGTCTCGTCCTTCAGCGCGGCGCCGGAGAGGTTCCAATCCACGCCTCTGCGCGAGAGGCGACGGCGATCAAACTCGCCATTCTCCTCGAGGAGCGCGTTCCAATCCACGCCTCTGCGCGAGAGGCGACGTTGGCGGGAAGATCGGCGCGCCGCTGGAAAGCGTGTTCCAATCCACGCCTCTGCGCGAGAGGCGACCTCGGCTTGAGTGATGCGGATATATTCTCGGCCGAGTTCCAATCCACGCCTCTGCGCGAGAGGCGACCCGTCTGGCCGATCAGCCAGAGCCCTTCACGCGTGTTCCAATCCACGCCTCTGCGCGAGAGGCGACGCCGGGCCATGGGATGATGCGCTCCGCCTCGGTGTTCCAATCCACGCCTCTGCGCGAGAGGCGACCCACGATTTGCACTGTCCACGCGGCGGGATGCGTGTTCCAATCCACGCCTCTGCGCGAGAGGCGACCCTGAAGGATAGAGCACTGATTAGACAAAGCAAACAGAGGTCCGCGCGCGAACCTTCGCGATCGAGCGCCCGAAAAATGGCGCGGATCGGAAGGGAAGTTTCAGCGTATTGATAATAAAAAATATTTAGCTGCGCGAACCTGCCGGCGTCCAACCGATCGCTCGGGGTTCGCGCTCGCTTCAATCGGCGAAAAAGTAACACGCCGAATGAGCAATATCCCTTGTCGGCTCACACGATCATCGGCGCGTCGAAATCGACGGCCGGCTTTGCGCCTACATGCTCGACGCGGCGGCGCCAGTTGCTGCCGAGAAAATAGAAACGGAGGCTGTCCTTGTTCGGATCGATTTCAGCGATCAGTCGGGCTCGCAGCGTCGCCCATTGCGCCGGATCGACCTCACATTCGAAAACGGAAAACTGCACGCGCTGCCCGAAATCGCGGCACGCCTTGGCGATTCGCCTCAGCCGTCTGCGGCCCGCCGCCGTCAATGTTTCCACATCATAGCTGACGAGCACCATCATCTGCCGCTCCTATTTCCAGATCATCGGCGGATAACCGTCAAGATCGCCGCGGACCGCCTTGGCCAGCAATTGCGCCTGAATGTGCGGCAGTAGGCCGATGGCCGCTTTTTCCTTCAGGAACGGGTGCTCGATCTCCTCACGCTTGCGTTCCTGAAACGCGACCAGCACTAGCTTGCGCGCATCGTCGCCGAGGAGCACTGCGCCGTTCTCGAACAAGCGAAAATCGTTCATACCGACTTCGCCACGATTGATCAGAGTCAGCGCCAGCCGATCAGCCAGATGAGGGCGCAACTCCTCCATCAGATCCAGCGCGAGACTCGGGCGTCCGGGACGCAGGCGATGCAGGAACCCCACCGCCGGATCGAGTCCGACGCCTTCGAGCGCCGAGCGGCAATCATGGACGAGCAAGGTATAGAGGAACGACAAGAGCGCATTAACTGCATCGAGCGGCGGGCGGCGTGAGCGAGCGCCGAAGCGCAGGCCAGGCTCCTTCACGCGGATCAGATGATCGAAGACTCCGAAATAGGCGCGCGCGGCCTCGCCTTCCACGCCGCGCACCTCGTCGAGCGCGAGCGGCTTCAAGCAGCGGCGGGCCGCATCGGCCAAATGGTCGACGGACGCTTGCAGAGCGCCTTTCGCCGTCTCGTCCAGTCCATTGCCGTGATCGCGCAGCGCTCGTTGCAATACGGCGCGCTGATTGGAGGCTTTGGCGATGACGATGGCGGCGGCGAATCTCGCGCTGGCCGCCTCGCTCTCGTGGACGCGGAACTGATCGCGGCGCAACAGCACATTGCCCGAAATCGGGCCCTCGACGCGAGCGAGAAAGCGGCCAGTGTCGGAGAAATGAGTGATAGAGATTCCCGCCTCCAACGCCGCCGCCATCAGGCCGGTGGAGATGGTCACGCGGCCAAGCGGCGCGATGGAGCCGAGCTTGTGCAGCGGCACACGCAACCGCTCCGCGCCGTCCACGTCCACCACGGCGTTCTCGCCATCCTTGCGCACATAGGCGCCCTCGGTGGAGACATAGAGCGTATTGAGGTGGCGGCGGTCGACCATCTCATTCCCCGATCATGCGTTCGATCCAACGCGCCACCTTGCCGCCGTCGGCGGTCTCTCGCGGCGCGCACATCTCCAGCAGCGAGCAGGCTCGGCAGCGTTTGGCCTCATAAGCGGCGTGCGGGACCTCGGCGGCGAGGATCATGTCGCGGGCGGAGGCGGCGACTTGCTCGGTCAATCGGCGAAGATCAGCGTCAAAGACGACGGCGACGCGGCGGCGAGTCTCGCCGTAGAACAGCGCGCCTTCTGGAACTTCGACGCCGAACATTTCTTCCAGCGCTATGCCTTGCGCGCAAAGCTGCGCCTCGTCCGCCCGATGCGCCTTGGGTGATCCGCGCTTGTATTCGACCGGGAAGGGATGGATGCGCCTATCCCGCTCATACAACTCCACCACATCGGCGACGCCGGATACGCCGAGGGCGGTCGAGCGGATCGGCATCGCGGTTGCTGTTCGCACCACGCGCCGACGCGATACGCCCGGTTGATCGGCCTTATCATGCAGGATGCGCCCTTCGGCTGTGAAACGGTTCTCGCTCCAGACCTGCTCGACGTGAATCAGCGCGCATTGGCGCGGGCAATAGAGCATGTGCTGGAGCGCTGAGAGGGGGATCAAATCGGCCTCGTCCATGATCCCCCCTTCCCTTCAGATGAGGTCCAGCGCCTTGACACCGGCGGGCAGCGCAGCATCGTCCAAGGTCACGGCGTAATCGGAAAAGCTACGCGGCGGAGGCGATGTCACATAAACCCGATTCTGGCGCGTTGACGCCACGCGGGTCGATTTCAAGCGGCTGTCGTCACAGACTTCCACTCAGCGGCGATGTCACATAAACCCGATTCTGGCGCGTTGACGCCACGCGGGTCGATTTCAAGCGGCTGTCGTCACAGACTTCCACTCAGCCATCGCCCCGAGGCGATGCAGGCGG